>JAWOKW010000020.1:0-34166 GCA_033854095.1 Candidatus Methanoperedens sp.
GTCAGCGAACTGTACATATCTGACTCTGTCGCCTGCTGCTGCGCCTGGGGTTGGTTCTACAACCTCTCTTACTGGGTCATCGGGTTCGCCCATATCTTTAAGTGGTGGATGGGTGCTCGGGTAATCAGAGCCAGGTGCCCTGTGACCCATGATTGCGGTCAAGTCCTCATCTGAGACATCACGTAGTTTCTCTACTTCATCTGACATGTGTTTTCTTCTATTCTTGGCAACTGAGGTATTGCCAGGGTAATATTGTGGTTTATAAGCCATATTTTTTCCTCCTTAATATTCCCCGTATTTAAATACGAGGTCTAACGGTCCTTTCTGCTTCCTGAATAAACTCATTTAGTTCCCTCTGTTCCAATTACACAGAGGTTGTTTTCCGCTTTTGCATGTGGATCTAATAAGCCAAGCAATCGTTCATCTTCAAGATTGATTCTTTCATCAGTCTTGCTTCTGAACCCATACTTGCCATAATCCGTCAGAGTGGGTCTTCTCTTGATGAAGTGCCCTCGCTTGAATTCAAAGGAGAAGGGAAGCGCTCGCTCACACGCTTTTTTAACTTCCTCTACAACACTTTCATCATCCACTTCGACCAATATCTCTCCCACTATGATATGCAATTCGAATGCACAATCCCCGACATGGATGATTACTCTGTCAGGATGGTTTACATCTGCGCCAGTGCCAGGTCCGCATGTGACCTTTCTGGGCAGATTTTTACCATTAAGAAGCATTCGTGCTACACCTTTGACCTGATCGATTTCATTCAAAATTTTTTCAGCGGTCTCAGGTTGCAATAATCTCTTCGGGAATATTTTTATCTGGATGGGTTTACCCGTGACTGAAGCAGTTTGTACCATTCAACTCACCGAATTTATACGGCCTCCGCTATAGCCTTGATTGGCTCTCTGAACTCATCTACTGCACTGAAGACATCTCCTACTAACTGTGATGTCTTTGCCGGGCTGTAGATCTGCACACCAGCATCAAGAGCAACTGCTGCTGCTACGCATGGCACTCCAAGTCCCTTTGAGTGTCTGGTAGTTACGTGGTTGCCGTTGAATGTGCCAGGTCCGCCGCCGCCGTAGATGGAGTGACTGAAGAAGGAGAATCCGACTGCAACACCCTGCACCTTACCGAAGTCACATCCTGGGAGTGAGGTCTCTTTCTCGATGATGTCGTTGAAGTACAGCAATACTGCTGATACTGACTGTGGTGCTCTCATTGCACCGCAGTTCACCATGGTTGCAGCCAGTGTGCCTGCTGCGCAGTATGCATTCCACTTTCCGACATCAGAGGTCTTGTATGTGCTATAGCCAGATGCAAACTTCTTGTCTGCACTGATTATCTTATCTGCGATTGCCTTCTCGACAATTGCCTGGACAACTGTACCGATTGTGCCGGTCTTGCCGTTTGCCTTTACTGTTCCATAAACAAGGTTATTTGCGTTCAAGCCCTGGAATCCGTATGCTAGCAGTCTGTGTCTCTCCTGTATGCCAATTGCATCTCCCATCTCAAAGACACCTGTTGTCTCGAGTGTTGAGCACAGTGCTGCTGTGTTCATGGCATTGAACTTGCAGGTTGCTGCAAGGTGGTTTGCCATGACGTTTCTCAGAGTATAGCCAAAGCCTTCATCTTTCTGTGGGATTTCGACGATTGACTTTACGTTTCCACCTACCATATCAAGTGTCTGTGGATACTGTCCCCAGACTGCGGACTTGATGGTTGGTGCATCGAACATGCCAATGTTGAACTGGTTGATGATAGCCTGTGTGACCGCTGATGCAGTGCTGGTTAATGATGATACATATTCTGCTGCGACATCTATTCTTGGGGAAGGCACCTGTACTAAAAGCTGTTTTCCACCATTTAATGACTCTACATTTGTGTCGTCGCCGCTCTCTACCTTTACAAGGTCTGCAACAGCGCTCTTAATCTTATCTGCATTCTTTACTATGTCTAATTTCATTTCTCTTCCGAGAATCTTTCTGCCTTTGCCACCGATTGTTGCGGTTGCCAAGGTTTTCTCGATTCCTGCCAAGTCAACGGCTGCTGTTCGCTTTATACCGGTGACTATTTTCTTAATAGCGGCATTCTTCATTGGGCTTATGGCGCTTAGATCCACGCCTGATTGAATTTTTGCTCCTCTGTCGCTATATAGGTCTATTGTGTCAGCCACGTTTATTTACCTCCTATGTTTTATTTTCCAAGAAATTGATCACTTGGCATCGGCACAATAAGAGCGATAAACAGCGTTCAGAGCATAGAACTCAAAAAGAGATTATGTTCCATTTTTCTCCAGAACACTGTTGTTTATTGTATCGATTTTCCATTACAATCCCTTGTATGGCATACCTATTATCTTATAGTACTTAAAGTTTGCGAATCATTCATGATAATACATTACAAACTATATACTATCGAAGCCGCACACATTTACGTAATGTGACTTTACGCTTTACCCACCACTTTCTAAACTGACATCACTCATTTCTGTTGGAGCTGCTTCCTTTTCTTTCTCTAATTTCTCACTTACTTCTTCACGGGTGAATACCTTCTCACCGAGCTCTTTCTCCTCAACTTTCTGTATCAGTGTAAGAACTTCAGTTTTATAATATAGATTTGTTATATCGACAAGTGCCCATGTACCTTCCTCATCTGATATGATTTCTGTTATATGACCCTTCGTACCTGTTGGAGTGTAGAGCACAAAACTTCCCACATGCAGATAGTTTCCCGCTGAATCATTGCCTGCTGAATCATTGCCTGCTGAATCACTGACCACTATTTCACTCATTTCTACTCGTACTATGCGTTAATACCTTTTAATAATTACGGTTGCTTGGAAACCAGTACCTATTTGTAATCCCCAGTCAGTTACACATCATGCGCAAAAAACAGAAAGATTGGGCAAAGGACATGGCGTATCAGCGTATCATCCGCCTTTTTGAGCTTGCAGGCCATGAGTTCAAAACCCACCCTGAACGTAGCAACAGGTACGTAGGACTTGCAAGGCGCATTGGGATGAGATACCGCGTAAGGATGCCGCAGGAACTGAAGCAGCAGATATGCAAGCACTGCCATACTTATTTAGTGCAGGGTGCAACAGCGCGCACAAGGCTTGGAAGTTCATATATGATCACAACCTGCACAATATGTGGAAAGCAGATGAGGCGACCGTATTAATTTCGCTCTCTGTGCAATCTTTTCCATTAAAGGATGCCCCTTATCATATACGAATGTGAAGTCTGCCTTAGGACTTGATTCTATCAGTTCAAGTGTATTTTGGAGCGCTACTGTCAGAGATTCAAAATCAGGCTCAGTGATCACTTCGGCATTGAAAGGATAAGTTTCTTTAAGTTCTACAGGATAGGCTCCAAAAGGAGGTTTAAAATCAAGCACCCAGTCAAAATCAGCTTCATTGTCAAGCTTTTCGGTCCTTATAAGGATTTTGCCTTCAAAGTCTAAATTCTTAAGTTTTTCTCTGTATCTCAGTACTTCAGGGCGAAGCGATGATTCAGGACCGCTGTAAAAGAATACCGAACCCGATGACGGTTGGAACTTCTCTATCCAGTCAGAATAAAAAAGCATGCGTTTAAGCCCATTCAAGAGCTGAGGATGCGCCCTGCATCGCTGCTCCACAAGTTCCCAAAGGCTTCCTTCCTTAACTGCCTGTTTGACCTCCCTCATCTCTGCAAACGTAACATAGAGATTGTGGCGAGAAAGCATTTCTTCCCATTCCTCACTTTTTATTAATTCATCAGCATCGTGAGAAGCGCATACAGGGCAGGAGCATGGAAGATACTTGAGGTTATCGAGATGATACGTGCCGCGCACTGTCATATATCGTTTCTCCTTTGCATACAGGGCGTAGGAAGCAGAATCGAATAGATCGCATCCAAGCGCAACTGCTAAGGAGAACATCATCGGGTGACCTGCGCCAAAAAGATGCACAGGTGCTGAAGGAGAAAGACCTTTTTTTGATGCCACGATGACATCCACAAGATCTGAATAACGATACGACTCCATGAGCGGCACCACTGCGCCAACAGGGTATATGTCAAAATCAGCCTCGCAGAGCCTGCGCGCCGCGCATTCCCTTAATTCAGGGAACATCGAACCCTGCACAGGCGCAGCCAATAGCATGTTCCCTTTCAGTGGAAGGGCTTCTTTTGCCCTCTCTATAGTTATTTCAAGTTCTGACTCAGCGCGCTTTTTTGGAACATCAGGCGGGGTCGGAATGTCAAGTGGAACGCCAATATCAGAGCCGATGTCATGCTGGAACTGAACGATCTGTGAATTATTGACTTCCACTTCGCCGTAAACTGATAATTGATATGAGCCTGAGTCTGTCATTATAGGGCCTTCAAAACCAAGAAGCGAATGTAGCCCTTCGCTCAGAGCCTTCTTTTTGAGCTCAGATTTGCGATAAATTATATATGAATTTGTAATAATAATTTCTGCGCCTAATTTGCGAAGTTCAGCAGGCTTTATGATCTGGATATTCGGATTAACAACAGGCATTATAGCCGGCGTCTCAACTACCCCATGCGGGGTTTCAAGGCGACCAATGCGGCCGGCGCAGTCCTTGTTGAGGAGTTCGAAGATTGGGGGCATGATGGTTGCCAATTCATGAGCTTGCCACTTAAATTTAACTGAGGCCAAGCTCATTCCATATTCTGTCTATATGTGCTTTTACTCTATCATCCATCTTTAAAGCCAGAGGCCATTCACGATTAAAACCCTCATCTTTTCCCTTTCGTGTAGCATCGATCCCCATTTTTCCGCCAAGATTTGGAAGGTGTGAAGCATGGTCAAGAGTATCTGTCGGCGCACGGTCAATCAGCATAACATCCTGTGCAGGGTCTATGCGCGTAGTGGTAGCCCACAGCACATTCTTCATATCCTGCACATTCACATCATCATCAAGAACAATTATCGTCTTTGCAAACATCATCTGTCCCATGCCCCATAGAGCGAACATGACTTTTTTAGCATGCCCAGGATAGCGTTTTTTAATAGATACTATACAGAGGTTGTGGAAAACAGCTTCAACTGGCAGATTGATATCAACTATCTCAGGGAGCTGCGCCTTCATAAGAGGAAGGAATATCCTCTCAGTGGCTTTGCCGAGGTATGCATCTTCCATAGGTGGTATTCCCACAACAGTGGCATGGTATATTGGGTTTTTGCGATGTGTGATGCAGGTTATATGAAATACCGGGAACTCATCCGCTAATGAATAATATCCTGTGTGGTCTCCAAATGGCCCCTCAACACGCTTTTCTTTTGAATCTACATATCCTTCGAGTATAATCTCAGCCTGCGCTGGCACAAAGAGGTCAACAGTTTCACATTTAACAAGCTCTACGTTCTTTTTCCTCAAAAACCCAGAAAACATAATCTCGTCGATATTATCAGGCAGCGGCGCAGTCGCAGAATAGACAACTGCCGGGTCAGCCCCGATAGCCACTGCAACTTCTATTCTTTCGCCTGCATCTGCATAATCCCTTGCGCCGTGTTTATGGATATGCCAATGCATGCCTGTTGTCTGCCCATCATAAACCTGCATCCTGTACATCCCTGTGTTCTGTTTTCCGCTCTTTGGGTTTTTAGTGAACACAAGAGGAAGCGTGATAAAGCGTCCTCCATCATGGGGCCAGCATTTAAGTATGGGAAATTCATCAAGCGAAAAGCCTTCTTTAAGTATGACTTCCTTACATGGTGCTGAGCGCACGTACTTTGGAGCAAAGGATGTGAGTTCTCCAAGCTGCGGGAGCATCTTTATTCCTTCCCAGATTCCAGACGGCGCTTCAAGTTTGAGTAGCTTCTGTATCCGCTCGCCAATTTCATCAAGGCTATTTACACCCAGCGCAAGGTTCATGCGCTCCATGCTTCCGAAGGCATTGGCAAATACAGGGATCTTATAGCCTTTAACGTTTTCAAATAGAAGCGCAGCACCTTTATTTTTTACTGTCCTGTCCAGTATTTCCGTGATCTCAAGCTCTGTGCTGACCTCGGTTTTTATCCTCCTGAGAAGACCTTTTTTTTCAAGAACGTCTATGAATTCGCGCAGATCTTTATATGCCACTGTTATCAGACCTTACCTTATTTCCTGCTTTTTCAAGACATGCCCTGTGAATATATCCAAGCTGCCTTTTCTTCCAGTTTTTGGATTCATTGCTCATTCCTTCTATAGGTTCATAAACAATAAGCATGTTCTTCGTATCCTCAGGGAACATCAATTTTACAAAATCGCCACAGATCATGCATTTTTTCCATCGGGTGTATTTTCGTTCGGTCATATTTATCTCTTGAATTCTGGGAATAACTTCCTCACGCCAGCCCGTACATATCTTTCAACCCATGCCCAGTAGCAATGACCACGACCGTACCAGATAATTTCTTTTTCATAACGCCTGCATAAGCCACAGCGCCGCTTGGCTCAACAAATATGCCGTTCTTAGCCAGCCTGTTGCGCGCAGAAAGTGCTTCTTCATCGCTGACCCTCAGAGCCTCGCCGCCTGAATCCCTGATGGCTTTAAGCGCAGCGATGCCATCTATAGGGTCTCCACATGCGATGGCTGTTGCGATTGTTTTTGGGTTCTGGACAGGAATAATCTCCCCAAGCTCGTTCTCCCATGCATGCACAACAGGGGCGCAATTCTCGACCTGCACTGCTATTATATGCGGGATCTTATCTGTGATCCCTACAAGTGAAAGCTCGCGGAATGCCTCAAAAACACTCCATATCAATGTTCCGTTGCCCACAGGCACTACTAAATAATCAGGCACGTGCCAGTACAACTGGTCAGCGATTTCAAAACCTATGGTCTTTGTCCCTTCACTGCGCCATGGATAGTCGCCTGTTAAAAATGAGTCGATGCTTGAGACTACATAATCCTCAGCCTGCTTCATGGCGATAGAATAATCTCCATTCACGATTATCGTCTTTGCGCCATAGGCTTTTATCTGCGTGATTTTCTCTTTACCCACTATATTGGGCATAAAAACAGTGCATTCAAGCCCAGCATAAGCCGCGTATGCTGCAATAGATGCGCCCATGTTCCCTGTAGAAGCAAGGGCAACTTTGTGTTTTCCAAATTCCATCGCTTTTGTGATCTCAAGTGAAGAGCCTCTGTCCTTGAACGAACCTGTGGGGTTTGCAGCTTCATACTTTATAAGCAGCCTTCCGCTCTTTCCAAGCCTTTTGTTAGAAAGTAAGGGAGTGCCGCCTTCTCCCATTGTTATTATTTTTGAAAGATCCTTTGCAGGCATGAACGCCCAGTATTTCCAGTGCGTCGGTTTACTGCGCATGAAATCATCGCGCAGAATGACCTCCTGTATTGACTTGTAGTCATATTCTGCATCAAGAGCAGAGCCGCAGTTTTTGCATCTTGGGATAGGAAGCTTTTCTATTTCTTTTGGTTTATATTTTGCAGCGCAGCGAAAACACTTAAAACCTGTTACATACACCATATATAATAATTCACGCGCTTTTGATAAATATTATTCGGAATGTTCAGATAAAGCTTTTTGTAATTTATTAACCATTTAGTTATTAATGCTCGACTTTTTGCCTCCTTCTACTGCCAGCATGGACACAAACATAGAATTCTTTCAAAAATTAGCCCTTGCGACGTTCATTGGTATTCTCATCGGCATTGAAAGAGAACACAGGCGACCAAAAGGGGTTGAATTGATAGCTGGAGTTCGCTCGTTTGCTATAGCAGCCATAACGGGCATGCTCTCTTCTTATCTTGCGCTTAAAATCTCCAATCCAGGAATATTGCTGGTTTCACTTGCGTTTTTTGCTATAATATCAGCTATATATGTGTATATAAAAAACGCTATAGTAAAGCAACCGGGCATCACAGGTCCTATTGCGCTTTACAGCACATTCCTCCTTGGTGTTCTCATAACATACGACCTGTACCTCATCGCCATCGCCGGAGCTATTATTATAACTCTGCTGCTTGCAGAAAAGCGTCCGCTTCATTCATTTGCCACAGACCTGACTGATGATGAGATCCTGAGCGCGGTGCGTTTTTTAGTAATTGTGTTCATACTCTATCCCATAACTCCGGATGAGTTGATCATGGGAGTTATAAATCCGAGATGGATTCTTCTGATCTTGATAATAGTTTCGACTGTCAGTTTCATCAGTTTTGTTATTATGAAAAAACTGGGAACAGGCTTCGGAATACCCCTTTCAGGGCTTCTCGGAGGGCTCGTGAACAGTGAAGCGACCACAGGCGCACTTGCATCTATGGCTAAAAAAAGAAGCGAACTGCTGGAATCAGGCTATGTGGGGATCATCCTGTCCACTGTTACAATGCTGATCAGGAATATGGCAGTGGCATTCATCGTTGATCCAAGCGGAAAAGTGCTTTTGTTGATGATTCCTCCGCAGCTTATCATCACAGCTTTTGCTGCAGCATCTGTACTGAGATCAAGGAACCATATACCTGCTGCTGAGCCAATAAAACTGGAATCGCCTTTTGCACTATATTCTGCTATAAAATTCGCATTTGGTTTCGCAGCCTTATCTATTGCTTCAAGATTCACAAATATGTGGGCAGGCGCCGCAGGTATTTATGCTACTGCGCTTGGAGGATTTATCAGCAGTGCCGTGGTAACGGCTTCAGCAGCGCTGCTTGCTGTAAGCCACGTTGTTCCATATTCGACAGCCGCTCTCACAGCAGTCCTTGCGAGCATAATAAGCATCAGTAATAAAATCGTGCTAGTGAAGTTGGCAGGTCCGACTGAGCTTGCGGATCTAATAAAGAATACCTTTATGCGCTTTATCGTATTCGGTACCGCTGTTCTAATTTTATGGGGTATTTTCATAACCTATATTTATTAATACAGAAAACCATATTAAATATATGTTTGGTCTGACCACCACAGATTACCTGATCATTCTCGGAATACTGATTCTTCTCTATCTGACGCTGTACCCACAGTTTCAGATGCAATCTGCAAAACGAAAAAGGCTTGGCAAAATCCGTGAAATGGAAGAAAAATGGGGTACAAAGGTACTGACCATGATTCATAGAAAGGAAGCGATCTCAATGCTCGGCTTACCAGTATATCAGTACATAGATGTTGAGGATGCCGAAGATATTTTAAGGGGGATACGCGAGGCAAAGGATAAACCCGTTGATATTATCATCCACACACCAGGAGGTCAGCTCCATGCCTCTGTGCAGATTGCAAGAGCACTGAAAAACCATACCGCCCGAACGCGTGTTTTCGTTCCGCATTATTCCATGTCAGGCGGAACGATAATCGCTCTCGCAGCGAATGAAATAGTCATGGATAAAGATGCTTCTCTTGGTCCTATAGACCCGCAGATCGGTGACTTTTTGCGTGGGGTCTTCCCTGCGCCTTCATGGCTTCATGTGGCAGCGAAAAAAGGGCTTGGAGCCGATGACACGACCCTTATGATGAGCGATATATCAGAAAAAGTGTTAAATTTCATGCGGACAACTGTGAATGAACTTCTCGATGGCAAATTCGATGATACGAGAAAACAAAAAAAGGTTGTTGAGAAACTGATAGGCGGAGAGATGGTGCATGCGCAGCTCATATCAGCAGATGATGCCAGAGCTCTTGGGCTTGCAGTTTCCACAGAACTTCCCCCTGAAATCCATGACTTCATGAAATGCTTCCATGCGGTCAGATCGAATGTAGAGTATCTGACACAGGAATAAATATGCTGCGTATAACATTTCTTGGGACAGGCGGGACGCTTCCCACGCCAAACCGCAACCCATCTGCCATATTGATCAACAGGGAAGGCGAGATGATGCTTTTTGACTGCGGTGAAGGTACGCAGCAGCAGATGATGCGCGCAAAGACAGGCATGAAGCTCAATTCCATTTTTGTCACTCATTTCCATGCAGACCATTTTCTTGGGATTCCTGGACTTATACAGACAATGTCTTTTAACGGGCGAACCGAGCCTCTTGAAATATATGGACCAGAATGGACAGAACAGATGGCAAGACTCCTTATTGAGCTTGGTTACTACAAACTCGGATTTTCAATAAATGCGCATGAGCTTGGGAATGGGGAGATTATTGATAAGGGAGATTATTTCATAAAAGCGGTCGAAACTGACCACGGCATTCCGAGCATAGGCTATGTACTTGAAGAAAAAAAGCGCACAGGAAGATTTAACAGGGAAAGAGCTATCGAACTTGGCGTCCCTGTAGGCCCGCTTTTTTCAAAGCTCCAGAAAGGCGAACCTGTTACAATAAACGGCAGGATGATACTGCCCTCCATGGTCCTGGGAGAAAAAAGAACGGGAAGAAAGCTTGTGTATAGCGGGGATACACGTCCGTGTAGTTCTATTGCTAAAGAAAGCACAGGGGCAGACCTGCTCATCCACGATGGGACGTTAGCAGATGAACTTATGAACTGGGCGATCGAAACAAAACATTCAACAGCAGGAGAGGCTGCTCTTCTTGCAAAAAAAGCAAAGGTAAAGCAGTTGATATTAACCCACATCAGCTCAAGGTACTCTGAAAGTGTAGAGCCACTGTATGAGGATGTGAAGAAGGTTTTTGAGAATGTCAGAATCGCAGAAGATCTCATGGAAGTTGAGATACATCTGAGGGATATATAATACCAGGTTCCATATTTTTTAGCCAATGAAAAAGATTAAAATTAAGTATAACTGCGCCCATTCAGGTCAAAAGGTGAGACATTGTTTACTATCAAGAACATTTATGCAAGAGAGATACTCGATTCAAGGGGCAACCCTACCATAGAAGTCGATGTTCTGACAGAGAGCGGATTCGGAAGAGCAAGTGTCCCGTCAGGCGCATCAACAGGAACAAATGAAGCGCTTGAACTGAGGGATAAAGATAGCAGATACAATGGAAAAGGAGTCAAAACAGCAGTGAACAATGTTAATACTGAAATAAAGGACGCACTCATGGGAATGGATGTGCGCTGCCAGCGTGATATCGACAGGGTAATGATAGAGCTTGACAGTACGCTGAACAAATCAAGGCTCGGCGCCAATGCTATTCTGGGAGTATCTTTAGCTGCGGCACATGCTGCTGCGGACTCTCTTGGCATTTCTCTTTACCGTTACCTCGGAGGTACTAACACTTTTATGCTTCCCTGTCCAACAATGAACATAATAAATGGTGGAAAACATGCTGGTAATGAATTGGCGATACAGGAGTTCATGATTCAACCAAAAGGCACAGAGACATATTCTGAGGCCTTGCGCATGGGGGCTGAAACATATCACATACTCGGAAGCATACTTTCGAAAAAATACGGAAGCTCGGCTGTCAATGTAGGATACGAAGGCGGATATGCTCCACCTATTCACAATACAAGGGATGCACTTGATTCCCTTATGAAGGCTATTGAAGAGGCAGGTTATGATAAAAAAATCACAATTGGCATGGACGCAGCAGCGTCCGAGTTCTATAAAAACGACATATACAGTATCGATGGAGAAACATTCTCAGGCGACGATCTGATAGATTATTATTCTGACCTCGTAAAGACCTATCCCATCGTTCTTATCGAGGACCCATTCCATGAAGAAGCATTTGATGATTTTGCTGATCTGACAGAAGAACTTAAAGGAACTATAATCGTGGGCGATGACCTTTTTGTGACAAATGTAAAACGGCTTGAACAAGGTATAAAAATGAACGCTGCGAACGCACTACTGCTTAAAGTAAATCAGATAGGTACGCTGTCAGAGGCTTTTGATGCCGCAAGGATTGCGCAGAAGAACAGGTTCAAGGTGGTAGTAAGCCACAGGTCTGCTGAGACCGAAGATACTACCATCGCAGATATCTCAGTGGCTATCAATGCCGAGTTGATCAAGACAGGAGCGCCAGCAAGAAGCGAGCGCAATGCAAAATATAATCAACTGCTGAGGATCGAGGAAGAGCTGGGGAAAGCAGCAAGTTATATACAGCTTTGATGAATTACATATATGAGACAGGAGATAGATATGCCAGATAGAAAATATGTAATCGAATCTAGAAGATATACAGGTGAAGATGGTAAAATGACATTCGATCGGTGGATAACAAGCGCAAACGTCATTGAGATAAGACACAATGACCAGTATTTAGTGTTCTACCCGCTTGAAGGAGAACATGCTGGGAAAAAACACTATATACCGTTCTCGAATATTCACATAGTGAGAGAATTATAAGTTACTGAATTATGGTGAGTATATGACAAAATATCGGTGCACAGTCTGCGGTTATATATACGACCCCGATGCAGGGGACCCTCCAAGAGCTAAACCCGGAACTGCCTTTGAAGACCTGCCTGAAGATTGGGTCTGCCCTGTATGTGGCGCACCCAAGGATATGTTCGAAAAAATAGCATAAAAATAGGGCGCGGCAGGCGCCCTGATGCTGTCAATCCAGCCCAATTATTTTGGCGCTTTAAGTGGTTTACAAGTACACTTATCGTATGGTTTGCCGCATCCTTCGCAAACTTTGTTTACTATGTTTCTTCCGCACTTACAGGGAGTACAGCCGCAAACTTTGCACATGTTTTGTTGTCACCTCCACTTCAAAAGATAATTGAAAATAATCTTATTTAAAACTTGCTGTCATTTTTTCTGAAACCTTCAACTTACAGCGCAGTTTTAAATCTCCGTAATTTATGAATAATTAGCCACACATGCGCAGATAAAAACGAATGCGCTGCTGTAAGACATTTCAGTGAGTAGTTTCAATCCCTTTGGGGTTTTCTAAGGCGCTGCAACGGGATAATAGCTTTAGTTGTAGCACTCCATCTAGAACGTAGATTTGGTACTTTAAATACTCATTTCTAAGCCCCTAATTTTTTTCTAAATGATCTAATAACCTCTGCATATCATTTATTTTTTTCATATTTCTTGTTGATAAGACAATATTTTTTTAAGAAACCCATAAATCTATTTAGTGTCTATCCGAAAAATCTCTAAGCTCTCCGTGTTCTGGTATGAAAAACTCGGTTACCGATGCTTTTTCATGCTCATCTACGAACCGAGGGTTCATAGCCGACTCTGTGGTTTTAACTTTTCGGACATCACTCAGGCGCATCGTACTGCGTCTTATCAGCGCCCCTGCACACAGCAGGGCAAATAACAGATACAACATCTCAAAACCTGGAGCTTCCCTTGGCAATTTCTGGCGCGATTGTTTTATCTCAGCCACCATTTCATCTGGCCCTAAGTATCCAATGTGCCTTGAAATCTCTTTTCCTCTGGAATCTAAGAACACGATAGTGGGATAATAGGTTATACCGTATTTACTTTCAATATCAATCCTGTTCTGTGTATCGACCTTTATTGCAATGTAATCCTTCATTTCTGAAACCACGCGCGGGTCAGGATAAGTCCCTTCTTCCATCGCTATGCATGGCGGGCACCAGTCGGCATAGAAATCAAGGAGCACAGGTTTTTGCATAGCGGCTGCTGCACTCATGCCTTCTTCATAGTCATACCACTGAGTAGTGTCTGCTTTTGCTACAGCGGTTGAAAGTAGAATTAAAAGAAATATCCTCATGGACTTCATAATTAAATCCCGGTCTTGAATCTCAGGATTGCCCCGATTCCGCCGAACGCATTGAGCAGCTGGCTGCCTTCTTCAAAATCACTTGATATGAAAACTATGTTAGTACCCATCTGGTCTGCAATGGTAGAGAGTTCATCCACGATATCTATCGATTCCTGAATACCAAGACCTGCTCCGCACTTTGTACAATTCCCTGGCTGGTATTCCTCACCAGGTTTCTTCATGATGGTTTTCTTTTCCTCAAAGCCGCAATTGCTGCATTTTATTGTGAGGCGCAGCTTTCGAAGTTCATCCGAAAGCAGAAGCGTGTCAACAGAACCCATCTGCAGGTTCTTCCTGACCTGTTCTTCCCCATATGACGCAAGACCTGTATCGCTCACAAGTTCTTTCAGGAAGCGTTCCATGTATTTTTTCTCCTGCACCACCTCTACGTTTTGCAGGGCATCTCCAAGTTTATCAAAAAGTTCGTATAGACCTGACTCATCGGTATACGCCACATCAAAAAGCCCAAGAACTTTTTTCTGTATTTCATGATGAAGATATCCCCCGCTTTCGAATTCTTCTTTCGTGGGCGATGGGCCGCCTATGAAAATGCCTTCAAGGTCGTTTGGGTCAACAGCAAGGAAAACCTCACTTGCAGCATCCCCTATGCGTGTATAGAATTCATTGATCGCGATGAGGCGAAGCTGCTGGAACCTGTGCGAACTCTGACCTCCTTTTCTCTGCTTCCCAGGGACTGTAGATGTGAGATGTGTAGCCTCTTCTATATGCTTCCCGCGCAATAGACCGATTGTGGCTTCGCGCCTGTCAAGGACTATGAGACCATAGGTCTTTTTCTCATGAAGCATATCCTCAAGCGGTGTGAGAAGAAACGACGAATCGCAGTGGTATTTATAGGATGTTATAGGTTCAGGCGGTTCTATGATGTATGTCTGCATCTCTGTCTTGTTAGCACCTATGTCCACTGCACCGCAAAAAATCACAACACCGTTTTCTGGTGCGCGTGATATAAGTTTAAGTCTTGAAAGCAGTGACTCGATCGCGCTTGTCACGTTCTGCCGTGTCACTCTTGATTTGATGTTTGAGGCTTGACCAAATTCTTCCCTGAGCTGGGATGCTACTTCATGTATCTGTTTATCATGCGGGATATATAGTGAAATGAGTTCAGTGCCTCTGCCGTGTTTATCACGCAGGGCTTCAAGTGTTCTTTTGAATTCGTATTTTTTATGAGCTGCTGATTCTACCATTGGAACAATATCCTCCAAAAATTAGAAGATTTATTTCTCCATATTTGCTATTATAGATAATATGTTCGTTGTTATGGATGTCTATTACAGCCCCAAGATAAATCTTTTTATAATTTGCTGTCTTAGATGCAGTATAATTACTAAGGAAGTGTGCAATTGACACATCAATTCTACAGGCTATGCAATGATGTCGTAGAGGCTATAGAGACGGACGTCTCTGGATTGATCGGGAAACCTGAAGCAGGCGTTACACTTCGTATCGGAGCTGACGGCACACCTACTGAAAAAATAGATGAAGTAGCTGAAAATGCAGCACTCTCTGTGCTTGAGGCTGACGGCAGGTCGATGCGGCTCGTGAGCGAGGAACTGGGTGAAAAGATCATAGGTAAAAAGCCTGAATTTACTTTTGTGCTTGACCCGATTGACGGCACGTTCAACGCTGTAAACAATATCCCTTTTTTCTGTGTGCCTGTGGCTATAGGCAGCTCTGATCTATCAGACATCAGGTATGGGTATGTGAAAAACCTTCTTAACAGGGATATCTATACGGCAGAAAGAGGAAAAGGCGCATTTTTGAATAACAGGAGAATACATGTGTCATCTATTTCCCGGCTCTCTGATTTAAGCGTAATATCCTATAGCACCTGTGCCGTGTTCAGCAACCATACGGTCAGGCGGGCAAGGGTGTTCGGATGCGCAGCGCTTGAACTCTGCTATATCGCTTCAGGCATATTCGATGCTTTTATCGACATGCGCCGTATGCTTCGAGTTACAGATATAGCTGCAGGAAAACTGATTGTGGAAGAAGCAGGCGGGCTTGTGACAGATGAAAAAGGAAAGCCACTTTCAGCCAAACTTGATGTAAAGCTACGTGTAAACATGGTGGCGAGCAATGGACGTGTGCATGATAAATTACTCGAACTTGCACGGGTGTGAATATGAAAAAAATAGGTCTTATTTCAAGATGTGACAGGGATGATGTGATAGAGCTTGTTAAAGAAATTGTGAAATATCTAAGCTCAAGAGCCGAAGTGCTGATAGACCTGAAGACCGCTGAAAAACTCAATTATAAAGGCACGCCGATGGCAGAGATGCGAAAAAAAGGCGCGGAATTCATTATTTCAGTCGGAGGCGATGGCACTGTGCTCCGTGGTATACAGAAGATGGACGATCCGCTTCCCGTGCTTGGAATAAATATGGGCACTATTGGGTTCCTTGTGGACGTGAACCCTGAAGATACATTTGCTGTTCTCGATAAGATGTTTTCTGGTTTTGAAGTTGAGGAAAGGTCGCGTCTTGCTGTCATGGTCAACGATGTGCACTTCCCTTCTGCTACAAATGAGGTGGTGATTGTCACCGCAAGTCCAGCAAAGATGCTCTCTTACAGGATTTTTGTGGACAAAAGCAGGCTTGAGGAACTGCGTGCTGACGGTGTGGTTTTTGCCACTTCAACAGGCTCAACAGCGTATGCAATGAGCGCTGGGGGCCCTATGGTAGACCCGCGCGTTGATGGTACTGTAATAGTACCCCTTGCGCCATTCAAGCTGTCATCAAGACCATGGGTCGTCCCTGCAAAGAGCGAGATAAAGGTTGAATTGACAATGCCCAAAAAAGAGGCTGTGATCGTAATAGATGGGCAATATTCAAGAAAGATAAATAAAGATGATACAATACTTATCATGAAAGCAGAAAAACCAGCCAGGTTCGTGAAGACAAAGGAATCCGGGTTTTATGAGAAGGTGAGACGCAAGCTTGTGTAAAAAGAAAAATGAAGAGGAGTATCTTTAATTCTCCTTCTTCATGTACAGGATTTCCTATTTATATGTCATCGTTGGTTATAGTACACGTTCTGGTATCACCGCCCACTATATAACCAATGCAATCAACTGAGCTTGATTGAGAATAACCTGAATTCCCACTTTCCCATACGCTGTACGAGCCTTCATACATTGTTATATTGACGCCATCCTCAGAACCAGGGAATGACTGCCACAGGTTATTTCCAGATACATACATCGTGAAGTCAGATGCATTTGCTGTACCGCCGTTGTCATTGATTACATGTTTCTTGACTATAAGATGAGCCTTCGGTATATCGTCGTTGGTTATAGTACACGTTCTGGTTTCACCGCCCAGTATGTAACCATTGCAATTTGGTGAGCTTGATTGATAATAACCTGAATTCGCACTCTCCCATACGCTGTACGAGCCTTCATACATTGTTATATTGACGCCATCCTCAGAACCAGGAAATGACTGCCACAGGTTATTTCCTGATACATATATCGTGAAGTCGGATGCACCTGCTGCACCGCCGTTGTCATTGATAACATGTTTCTTGACTATAAGATGAGCCTTAGGCCTGTCGTCATTGGTTATCGTACAGGTCTTGTTTTCTCCCGGCTCTATTTGACCGATGCATTCAGGCGAATACGATGTAATATAATCCGGACCCCAATAATTTTCATAAACACTATAATATCCTGAGCCGATCTTGACATCAGTACCATTTTCTGAACCCTGGAAATAACCAGGTGAGGGGTTATTACAGCAGACAGATATTGAGAAGTCGGATGCGTTCGCTGTGCCTTCATCATCATTGATCACATGTTTGATTACGTTCAAATGTGGAACTATAATATGATTGGTTATTACGCAGGTCTTGGCTTCGTTATTATTTATGCGTCCGGAGCAGCCGGGCGAATATGATATATTGTAGCCTTTCACTGCAAGTTCGGTCACACTATACTCACTGTTCTTCATAGTAACGGTTGTTCCTGTTTCTGAACCTCTGAATATAGATGGCGACGGATCTTTCGCCGTAACTGCCACTACAAAACCAGATGCGTTCATCGTACCGTAACCATCATTGATTACATTTACGAATACTACAAGCGTGGGAACTTTCTGACCCTGACCTTGAGCTGCATATGCTTGAAAAACACTGCCAGTAAGCAATGAAGTTATTGCAGCTATTGCCAGCAGCACAAGTTTCATTTTGTTCTTAAAATTCATTCTTTTTACCTCCGTTTATTGCACTTCCATCAGTGCTTATTGATGCATTTACCATACCACCTTTTTTAGGAAAATCCCCCTGCATCTCGGATTTTTAAGTATGGTTTTAAATTAAACCACTATAATAAAGAGATATTTTTTCTTTAACCACATCCATCATACACCTCGACTTGACTAAGGCTATTCAGATATATATACCTTTCCAGATTCAACAGCATCCCCTGCACAAAGAATAGTTTTAATATGGATTCCCCTAACGTTCCAATGCAGAACTGTATCATCATATTCATCTGGAGCGCTGTTGATATTGATGATGAAGATAGTCACGGAAGTGCATGATGTTCGCAACATACTACTGGGAACGGATAAAAGGACACAAACCAGCGATGCTCGGACTGTTGTTCATCGTATTTCTGATGCTGTCAGCTGCCATCGGACCGTATTTTACAATCAGTCCAACTCAGGTGAATTTCAATGAAAAGAACCTCCCTCCAATTGGATTTACCACAGAACAATCCACTTATGATGCAGGCAATTTCATTTCAACAGTAGAGCACGGGACATGGAAGCATCCGCTTGGCACTGATGATATGGGGCGGGATATGCTTGCTATGCTGCTCTCAGGTGCAAGGGTCTCTTTGCTTGTGGGTTTATTCGCAACAGGGATAGCCATATTCATAGGTGCGCTCCTTGGAGTTTCCTCTGCTTATTTCGGAGGGCTGACAGATGATATCCTGATGAGGCTTACGGATGTGATGATGACGTTCCCATTCCTTCTTCTGCTCATACTTATCGTGTATCTCTTTGGCGGAAGCCTGACTTTAATAATAATTGCCATAGGCATAACAGGCTGGACCGGGACAGCGCGCCTTGTCAGGAGTGAAACTCTCTCTCTTCGCACCCGTGAATTCATACTTGCATCTAAAGCCCTGGGAGCAAGTGATTTCCGTATCATCTTCTATCATCTGCTCCCCAATACATTGAGCACAATCATAGTGCTTGCAACACTCTCGATTCCTGGAACAATTCTGGCAGAGGCTGCATTGAGCTTTATAGGTCTTGGGGACCCGCAGGTCGCAAGCTGGGGAAATATCCTGAATTCTGGACAGAGCAGCCTTCAGACCGCCTGGTGGGTGGCTGTTGAGCCTGGGATTATGCTCTTTTTAACAGTGCTGTCGTTCAATTTTCTTGGGGATGGTCTGCGCCGTGCTTTTGATCCGAGGAGCGAATAATTTGTGATAGAACGCGGATTACACGGATGACGCAGATAGACACGGATGCATAAATCCGTGAGAATCCGTCAAATCCGTGTAATCTGTGTTCTATTTAGGTTTATAAATGTATTATGTGAAGTTATGCGGGATACTATAATCATGTCTGTAAATTCCCTTAAGACGTATTTCTTCACAAAAAAGGGCACAGTAAAAGCAGTGGATGATATTTCCTTTGACCTTAAAAAGAGCGAAATCCTGTGCATCGTAGGAGAATCTGGCTCAGGTAAAACAGTCACTGCGCTTTCAATCCTGCGCCTCGTTGAGCCGCCGGGGAAAATCGTGGATGGTCGGATAACTCTAAATGGGAAAAACCTGCTTGAACTCTCTCCAGCGCAGATGCAGGAAATACGCGGAAACAGACTTGCCATGATATTCCAGGACCCTCATTCATCACTTAATCCCATCTTTACAATAGGGGACCAGATAATGGAAGCTTTAACAGCGCACAAAAATATCACGAAAAAAGAAGCTTTTGCGCGAGTAATAGAGCTTCTGGAACTTGTGGGGATTCCAGCACCCGAAGAGCGCTTCCATGAATATCCACATCAGTTCTCAGGCGGCATGAAGCAGAGGGCGGTCATAGCAATGGCTCTTGCATGTGCTCCAGATGTGCTGATAGCAGACGAGCCGACAACAGCTCTTGATCTTACGGTACAGGCGCAGATACTTGACCTTTTTCTTGAACTTAGAGCTAAATTTAATATGGCAATTATATATATAACGCATGACCTTGGAGTTGTCTCTGAAATAGCAGACCACATCATTGTCATGTACGCTGGCAGGATAATAGAAAAAGGATGCAAGGAAGACATCCTGCAAGAACCAAGGCATCCCTACACAAAAGGACTGCTGGGCTGCCTTCCCGCTGATAAAGGAAAGCTTGTCTCGATTCCGGGCACTATATGCAGCCTCATAAATCCACCTGAAGGCTGTATTTTTCATCCAAGATGCAGTGCCGCTGCAAATATTTGCAGAAAGATAAGACCTGAACTGATACAGATAAAGAATGAGCACTATGTGTGCTGCTTTAAAGGGGGAATACAGCATAGGTAGCCTCATCGAAATAATAGACCTGAAAAAATATCATCCTCTCAATCGTGGTTTTTTTTCAAAAAGCAGAGGATATGTCAGGGCTGTTGATGGCGTCTCTTTTTCAATCTCTGATAGAGAGACGCTTGGTCTTGTGGGCGAGTCAGGGTGCGGTAAATCCACCCTTGGTCGATGTATCATAAAACTTGAGGAGACTGATTCTGGGATGATACTCTACAGGGGAACAGACATCACAAGAGCTAAAAAAAATGAGCTTGGAAGTTTCAGAAAAGAAGTCCAGATGATATTCCAGGACCCAAGCTCCAGTCTTGACCCAAGAATGACTGTTGGGGACTCAGTAGAGGAAGCTCTTATAATACATGATATAGGCGATGAAGGAGAACGCGCTGAGCTGGTAGGAAGACTGCTGGTTAAAGTTGGTCTTGAGCCTGATTTTATGACAAGATATCCCCACGAGCTCAGCGGAGGACAGCTACAGAGAATAGGCATAGCAAGAGCGCTTGCGCTTGACCCGAAGCTGATCATTGCTGATGAGCCTGTAAGCGCTCT
Organism: Candidatus Methanoperedens sp.; assembly: GCA_033854095.1. Lineage (GTDB taxonomy): Archaea > Halobacteriota > Methanosarcinia > Methanosarcinales > Methanoperedenaceae > Methanoperedens. The sequence goes on from JAWOKW010000020.1 coordinate 20,695, forward strand.
TGATGTATCTGTGCAGGCGCAGATATTGAACCTGCTCATTAACTTAAAAGAAGAGCTTGGGCTTGCTTATCTGTTCATCGCACATAACCTGTGGGTGATCCGCTATATCTCTGACAGGGTGGCAGTTATGTATCTTGGAAAGATAGTAGAGATTGCTGACAGGAATGACCTGTTTGAAGCGCCGCTACATCCATACACCACAGCTTTGCTATCCTCGCTTCCTGGAAAGAAAGAGAGAATAAAAGGTGAGGTTCCCTCGCCCGTAAATCCGCCGCATGGATGCAGGTTTCATCCGCGATGCTCCAGAAGGTTTTATAAATGTGACAGGATTGAACCAGAATGGAAGGAAATCGAAAAAGGACATTTCGTGATGTGCCATCTGTATTGAAAGAAATTGCAAGAAAAGAAATCAGAAGCCTTTACCCGGGCTATTTTGCACTTGTTATGGCGACGGGCATTGTTTCCATTGCCGCATACTTCTCAGGAATGCCGTCTATAGCACGGTCGCTCTTTTTTATTAACAAGCTCGCCTATGGAGTTTTGTGGTTACTGACCATAGTTCGCCTTATCTGGTACAGGCATGATCTTATTAATGTTTTAACAGACCATGCTAAGGGGCCCGGCTTTTTTACGATGGTCGCAGGCACCTGCATACTTGGGAACCAGTTTGTGATTATTGCAGGAGATTCCACAACTGCGGTTTTTCTCTTGATTATAGGAACATTTCTCTGGCTTTTCTTGATCTATGGAATCTTCGCTGCATTACTTGTGCAAGAAAATAAACCCACGCTGGAAGGCGGAATTAATGGGGGGTGGCTCATAGCTGTAGTAGCCACACAATCTGTCTCTATACTCGGTACACTTGTCGCCCCCGAGTTCATGACATGGAAGGAGGCTCTTCTTTTTTCAACACTTATTCTGTTCCTGCTCGGCTGCATGCTGTACATATTGATTATCTCTATGATATTTTATCGACTGACATTTTTCTATCTTGCTCCTTCGATGTTCACGCCGCTTTACTGGGTCAATATGGGCGCAACAGCGATCACAACCCTTGCAGGAGCAAGACTTATCTTAGTTTCTTCCCAGTGGGTGTTTTTACAGGAAATCCTTCCATTTCTTAAAGGATTTACATTGGTTTTTTGGGCTACAGCCACATGGTGGATTCCTGTGCTCTTGATCCTTGACATATGGCGCCATCTTTACAAACATTATCCGCTTGCTTACGATCCTATGTATTGGAGTCTTGTCTTCCCTCTCGGTATGTACACCACGAGCACTCTCATTTTTGCTCAGGCTGCAGGATTGCCTTTAATGTATACGATTTCTCACTACTTTATATATGCAGCTTTAGCGGCTTGGCTGGTTACTTTTATCGGAATGATTCATGCGATTATAAAAAAAACAATAACACAAAATATATAAGCTAAGAAAAGGAACATAATACATGGTAGGATAAAAAAGGTTGACTTTGAGATGGGTTACCTTTTAGAGATAGGTAGCTTTTTGTAAAAACAATAAAAGTCAATGTATTGCATAAAAACGGGTAAGGCGGGACATATTTGGAATTTAAACCCAGGATCGGAAAATATGATTGTTACAAGACATATCTCCCTTGACAGCGACTGTGTTGAGAAGATGAAACCATACGTGGAAAAGCATAAAGGCAATTTCAGCGCTGCAATAAGGGAGATAATAGACCAGGCAGGGAAATCCAGTTATCCATCCAATTCATCTGTGATCGACAGTACATTGTTCAAATGGATGCTGGATGAAATAGACGGCATACTCATCCCTGACAACATACTGGATGAAATAATCGATCCAGCCCTGATAAACTCGATGGAAAAACTTGAAGAATATCTTAACATACGCTTTGGTGAGCTTGAATGGGATATCAATATTGTTCTAAAATATGATAATAATCTCTCGCCAGCGGATATATTGATAGAAATAAGCGGCAGTCCTCAAAAAGCAAAATTCGCCGCCTGTCTGCTTTCCCAGTTCCTTGTGAAAAATTCACTTGAATGCAACCCGCTTGAGGTCAGGTCTGTTGTTAATTTTAATAACGGTGTAAAGGTCGAAATTTCAAGATCAACGAAAAAAGAAGCGCAGAGCAGCATATTCACCTTTTTTGGGGAAATGGATAAAGCCATAAGAGCTATAAAAACACAGCCAGTTTTCTGGAAAGCATTAGTGGATAGACATGTCCTGAGCAATTATAACATGGTCACCATCCACAGGAATTATTTCGAGGATTTACTGGCAGGCAAAGTTCCGCTGGGAGAGATAACGATAGAAAATATTGCAAAAAAACCAATTCAGGAAATTCCACTTAAAGAGATGCTTTCCCTGGTAAAAGAGGTCTATGAGACATCCAAGGTCTCAGATAGAGTCGAGCTCAACAGGGATTCGATAATATTCTTCCATAACTATAGAAATAAAGAAGCAATAGAAAAATTGATGGAGAGCCTTATCTCGCTCTTAGAAGCTAACGGTCATTTATATGATGCAAAATCAACTGCGAACATGATAGTCCTGACTCACAGACCTGATGTGGGTATAAAAATAAACGAAATAGTAGATAATCTAAAAATCAGTAACAGCAGGCTTGACCAGGAATTAATCATGTTTATGACATTCGTTAAAAATCTGAAGAACATGCCTGATATAACTTCATCCCTGACATCACTGGGCACAAGGATAGGCAGGTCATTAATGCAGGAGTACGAAAAAGAGAATGAAATAAAGAACTGGGATATACATACTTTCCAGAAGGCTTTTGAAATAATCGATTCCAAACTTCACAGGGAAAGCGAATGGAAGTTGGACGGAACAAATCTGCTGTACACAATCAAAAAATGCAATATAACCGCAGAAGGCACTGCGTTTGATACGCATATCTGCCATACAGCAAGGGAAGCATTCAAAGGTGCTTTGAGCTACGCATTTGGGAACAGAGCGCGGCTGGAAATTAATAAATTATTAACTCACGGGGACAATCTTTGTGAGGTGGTTATACGAATACCTCCTGTGAGTTAGGTACGTATTAAAAGGAGTGATTGGATATGGATAAATTGAAAAGTAAGGAATCGGATAAATATGGAGTAAATAAAAGAGATAGATTTGGGGTTGACAAATGGATAAAGGGCGGAGTTCTGTCTTTAATCGCCGGGCTCTTTATGTCGTTTGCTATAGGCATGGTGTTCCTTATCCCGATAGCGGTCGGCACATTTCTGGTCTATGGGCTGGTCGTCTACTTGAGGGGACGGAAGAACAGAATCACAGTGTCCATAAAGCCATCAGCGGCGATGGAAGCAATTGCTCGCAGGGAAGAGGAACTCAATAGGGAGAAAGAGAGACTGCTGTACGAAGAATCCAGAAATGAGATAAAACATTGAATTCCACTATGGTTGAGGGTATAAGAGATGCAGTTTAATAAGTTAATGGTTCTGATTTTTATTTTATTTATGGCTGGCATTATATCTGGTATTGCATCAGGGCAGAACGTGGATGTATCATGTTTCCATTGTCATTCAACACAGGTAAATGAGCTAAAAAAGAGCGTACACTTCAATCAGAATATCTCATGTGCAGACTGTCATGGCGGAGAAATACACATCAACGGAACTGCTGTATCTGTAGATGTAATGAGTGAGAACTTTACAGGAGTACCTACAAGAGCGAACATATCAAACGTATGCTCAAAGTGTCATAGTGAAGCAGCACGTTTATACAGGGAAAGTATACATTTTAAAGAACTTGAGAAGGGAATAACAATAGCAGCCACATGCACGGATTGCCACGGTGCCCATAGTATCCTGTCATCCAGTGACCCTGGCTCTATGACCTATTCAGGTAATGTTCCGCAGTTGTGTGCAAGCTGTCATGAAAACCAGACAAAGATGAGTGCATGGTACTATGGGATCAAGACAGACAGATTTGACACATATAAACAATCGTATCATTACAAAGCGCTTTTGTCAGGTGGGAAAGGGCTTGCAACATGCCCTGACTGCCATGAGAGCCATGATACAAAAAATGAAAGCGACCCAACATCTGCCATATACCAAGCAAATCTGCCAGCAACATGCGGGAAAGCAAGTTGTCATCCAGGTCAGAGCGCCCTAATCTATGGCGGGCAAATCCATGAAGGGCAATCAGTTACTTTCTTCTCTATTGATGCAAAGAAGCTTGTGACTTATTTCTACATAGTAATGATACTTTTTGAGATCACGTTCACGCTCGGGCTCATTTCTGTTGATATCACTTCGAAGTTCGAGATAAGAAGGAGGGAGTAAAATGGCTGAATTAACATTCAAGAGGTTCACGCTTAATCAGCGTATCGAGCACATAATATTTTTTGCGACATTTATCTTGCTTGCATACACAGGTTTTCCTCTGAAATTTCCGGATGAATGGTGGTCAAGATGGATGATCGCATCAGTGGGAGGCTTTGATAACAGGACATTTATACATCACACATCTGGTCTGCTGATGATTGGAGTAAGCATTTACCATGTGGTTTATCATGTGGCTTTAGAAAAACCTCGCTTTGATATATTATTTAACCCGAAGGACCTTCAAGATTTTAGTAAGCAGCTGCGGTATTTCTTGCGGTATTCAGATGAGCGTCCAAGATTTGGGAGATACACATGGAAGCAGAAGTTCGAATATTTCGGAGCAGGGTTCGGGGCTGTTATCATGGGTTTCACAGGAATACTGATGTGGAATCCCTTTGAAGCCATGAAATACTTTCCGATAGGGTTTATCCAGATAGCTAACCTGTTCCACACATGGGAAGCAGTCCTTGCATCCCTTGCTGTGTTTGTAGGGCATTTCTATGACGAACATTTTGTAAGATTTCCGAATCTGTCATGGTTAACAGGTAATATTTCAGAAGAAGAAATGCGCCATGAACATTCTATCGAATATGAGGAGGTGATGAAGAACACTGTAACCGAGAACAATCTGACGGCTGAACATATAAAGAGCGACAGCAGCGCAGGCAGCATAATGTTACTCGGATTTGTAAGGTTAGTGTTCACAGTGGTTTTCTTAGCTATATTCATCTGGATGATATGGATATCTTATAAAGTGCTGGTAGAGGCGGTCAGTACATATGTAATCTAATGCTGAGAGTGTCAAAATCGAGACCACTTCGGACCGAATTTATCCACAAGACTTCCTATCTCGATCAGTACCAGCGCCAAAACTATGTATATGAATGCGATATCACTTGGCGCTGATACGCTCCCACCAGCCATAGCAGTGAGGTTAGCATTCATTGCCATCACCCCTCCAATAGAGAGCGCGATCAGAAAGCCATTTATAGTCCAGTACACTCTCTCGTCAGACCTCAACTGGATAATATAAACTACAAACAACATTGCAAGGGTCATCCATATCTTTACTGCTATCACGCCCATGAAACCCTGCGCCATAAAGGAGTAGCTCGCTATTGGATTGGCTTCAATGCCAGGTCCGCGTGCATCCATCATATACGCAGCAGTAACTGCATCACCTATACCAAAGATAAGAAATGCTATAAGATAAAGAACATGCTGCAAATTTAGTCTCTTTACTGCGAAAATCGCTAGCAGCTTTGCAATCTCTATGAGTTCATATACAAACCCCTTCTGGATATTTTCTGTCATATTCTTCCCCTGAAGAAACTACTCTTCAAACAACTATTAGCTGCATAACTGAATATCGCTAGTTGCTACTAATAGTAGCAAGACTGAAAGTTATTTAAATCAAGAAACCAAAAATATAATATAATCAGACAATAATTACAATAAATAATCATGATAGATGTGGGGTTACATGATTCTTAGAAAAAATATCTCTCTAAATGAGGAGTATCTACAGAAACTTGAGCCATTGATAGAAAAGCACAACGGCAATCTCAGTGCTGTCATACGTGAAGTGATTGACCTTGCAGATGCTGCATTTCAGGATCCTGATTCTGTGAAAAGGCTTATCTCAGGATTGAAAAAAGAGCAGAGCTTAACATCTCTTGCTCTTGCATGGGCGTTAAGGAACCTTGCTGGCAGAATCCCTGATGAGGAAATCGTTCACAACATTGTTGGCAACAATATCTATTCTATTTCTGCTCTTGAAGAGCGCTTGAATGAACTTGCAGGAGAAATCTACTGGGGCTCATCCACTAAAATCATTTCTGATGACGACAGACAGCCTAAGAATGTAACGTGCACTATAACAGGGAAGAATCCAGATATGAATAGATTTTTGGGTGCTGTTATTGCTATATTTGCAGCGAAAAAATACGCTCTTGGTATATATAGTCTGAGAAGTGTAAATGACACTTTTGAAATAATAATGAAAAGCAGTGAAGATGGTATAAAAAGCATAGAAGAAAATTTCGGATATATGGATCCTGCTTTTCGCGAATTATACAAAAAACCTGATTTCTGGAACATCATAATACCTCTTCATGCAAAGATGAATTATAATATGGTGACCATATCAAGACAGCTATTTGATGAAGTTTTAGGGGGCATGGCAAATCCTAAAATTTCAGCATGTTTTGAAAATTTTTTTGGTTGTCCCATACATAATATTACGTTAGAGGAGTTCTTAAAAAAAATGCAGGTTCTTTATAAGTCTATGGGTTTAATTGAAGATATGAACATCAATAAAGACTCTCTGATAATACACCATGGGCTCAACAATCCTGATGCTATCAAAAAATTGGCTGATATGTTTGTAGAATTATTAAATTTGAGTGGTCAGACATACACTTCCACGGTCGGTGAAAACCTTATCGTACTGAAACCCCTGCCAGCAGTGGGCAAAATACTTATAAAAATAATAGAGGATTTTAAACCAGTCGAAGAGCCTATTGAGAACCATCATAAAGATATCATTAGAATGCTTGACATGCTTAAAAACGTGCCTTCAAATGAAGAATTCATAAAATCTCTTGGCAGGAAATTTGGAAAAAGGATGATACAGACTTATGAAAAAGATAAAAAGATAGATAAGTGGGATGCACAGAGCTTTATCAAATGTATGCAGGACATGAGTGTGATTTTCAATCAGGAATCTAAATGGGAAATTGTCAGCGAAAATGTCATTTATGGCAAAATCAGCACCTGTCCATTGATAAAAGGTGAAGAAAAAATCAACTCCATGAACTGTACATTTATAAAGGGGATATTCGATGAATGGATATCGCATGTGTTCGGCGAACAGGTAGAACGGGTTCATGCAATGCCAACAGCCTTTGACTTTTGCGAGGCTTATGTTGCATTTGACAGGATAAACAGAAATTGGCAGGATAAAAAGTTAGCCCCTTAACCTGGTTTTTCTATAGTTCCTTATTTCCTCAAGTACCCTTTTATCGATTGTTCCTGGCTCTGTCATCGATCTGGCATCAAGTATTTCGTTCAGGTATCTCTGGGGAATGATATCCTTTTCAATCAGTACTTGCTTCAGGGATTTATTCTCAGAAAGCGCGATCTTTACGATATCTGCCACATTCTCGTACCCGATATAAGGATTAAGCACTGTCGCCAGACACTGGCTGTTTTCAAGAAGCCATGCGCAGCGTGTCGCATCAACCCGAATGCCTGATACGCATTTCTCACGCAGCATCCTGATAGTGTTTGTTAAAAGTTCTATGCCCCACAATAAATCAAAGGCTATAAGCGGTGTCATCACGTTGAGTTCAAGCTGTCCTGCTTCTGCTGCAAGGGTTACTGCATGGTCGTTGCCTATGACCTGAAAACATACCATGTTCACAGCTTCAGGAATGGATGGATTGATTTTTCCTGGCATTATCGAAGAGCCAGGCTCCACTTCAGGCAGGACTATCTCAGAAATCCCGGCTTTTGGACCTGAGTTCAGAAGACGCAGGTCATTTGAGACCTTGTTGAGTTCAACAGCCAGTATCCTTATGGAATTGGAGAGCTCAACAAAACCTGTCATACTCCATGAGAGCATCACGCTGTTGCCTGGATAAAACTCAAAACCTGTCAATTCCCTCAATTCAGAAAGTATAGTCTTTTTAAAATTCGGGTGGGTATTGATACCTGTCCCAACCGCTGTGCCGCCTATGCTCAGTTCAAGCATGCTTTTTTCTGCATTTTGAATTCTTTCAATACATTTTTCTAAGGCTGATGCGTATCCTTCAAAAACCTGACCATATCTTACAGGCACTGCATCTTCAAGATGAGTCCGTCCCACCTTGATTACACTCTCGTATTCCTTTGCTTTGTCACGAAATGCGCCAGTTATTTCTTTAAGTTCCCTGAAAAGAGGAGGCAGTGTTAAAAGCACGCTCAACCTGATTGCAGTAGGAATTACATCATTGGATGACTGCGCCATATTGACGTGGTTATTTGGATGAACGATATGGTAGTCGCCAGGCTTTCCTCCCAGTTTTTTAATCGCAGCATTGGCAATGACCTCATTGGTGTTCATATTGAACGGTGTGCCTGCGCCTGCCTGAAATACGTCGAGTATGAATTCATCCCTGTATTTTCCTGCGATGACCTCGTCAGATGCCTGTACTATCGCATTTCCAATTTTTTTATCAAGCATGCCAAGTTTCATGTTCGTCAGAGCTGCTGCTTTTTTTATGATGACTATAGAGGTTATGAACTCAGGCTTTGCTTTTATGCCGCTGATCTTGAAATTATTAAAAGCGCGTGTTGTGAACGCACCGTAGAGTACGTTGTCAGGAACCTCTATCTCGCCAAGGCTGTCTTTTTCGATTCTACCCATTTTAATCCCGCCGCATAACTTCAGATAATATATTTATAAATCTGAACAGGCAAAACCCATATAGCGTCACCGGTTAATATATTTTATCCACTCTAAAGGTCGACCAATATATATTTATACGATAAGTTACATACCACGGCGATGTGGAGGTCAGCCAACAGATCCTGTTTGTTCTCAATTTTTGCAACATCGACAAAGTTCACATTGATATGTATGGCATTGATTTATCAAAGGACGTAATCTAATGAGTCAGCCTCAAGTCTCTGATTCATCGAGAACTCCGCAAGCAAAATCTGAACAGGTAATCACCGTTCAACATCTTGTGAAAAGATACAGAGAGTTCGTGGCTGTTAACGACATTTCTTTCTCGATAAGGGAAAAGGAGATCTTTGGAATCATTGGACCCAATGGTGCAGGCAAGACCACCACGGTGGAGTGCATTTCTGGGCTTCGCGTGCCGGATTCTGGTTCAATCAGCATCTATGGGCTTTCTCCGCAGAAGGATAGGAACAGGACGAGAGAGTTTGTTGGCGTTCAGTTACAGGAAAGCGCGCTACCTCCACGCCTCAAGGTGGGAGAAGCGGTGAGACTCTTTGCTTCCTTCTATCCAGACCCACTGGACCCGAACGAACTACTCGAATCATTGGGAATCAAGAAAGCAGAGAGATTGTGCGATCGCCTTGCCCTCATTAATTTCTATGGATGCGTTGTGTTTAGGCTTATATTGGATCATTGCTCATACCCTCATAATACAGCATAGTATATCAAAGGAACTACTGCCAAAATGTGCGCCTAACTTTCAGCGTTAAATAAGTTTTTCTGGCTTCCTATCGCCTTTCGAGAGCATTATAACAAGCGTGGATGCAATGACGCGTTCCGAAGCTCGCCTTGGACCTAATAGACTGCTTCGACGGTATGGACATCCTTCAGCCTGAGGATCATGATTATATGTATCAACTATACGATATTTAAGTATCTGTTATCAATCTGTATTTTTGCCATTTCCACAGCACATTTTGTATAATCCTTCCTGTTTATCCTTCCCTTTGTCAACCAGCCAATAATTCCTTCTCTGTACCCGATATCGGGTTTGCCTGAGATGGAAGAAAAAGCCTCTGAAATGGTTATCCCTTCATTTATCACTGTTTTTAAAGAATTTGATGAAGTATTTCCACCCTGTCTTGCAGAGATGTTTCCTTTTCTGCGGGTCTTTCCTGACCCAGTCCATCAAATAGAAGAACTGCGCCTTGTATTCATCCACGGTTTCCTCAACAATCCGCGGTGGGTTCGGGACACCAAGCCTGCGAAGATATTCGATGAACAGCTCTTCTCCTTTTTGCTGGGCGCTGCCATCGATTTTCATAACAGTGAGCCTGTAACCTTCATTTTTCAGCCATTCTACTGTTTTATCATGGATGCAGCCAGAACATATCTCTATTTCTTCATCTTTCGGGACATTTAGCTTTATGAATCCCTGTTCTACGATATCTCTGGCAGACGCAAGATAGGTCTTCCTTTTAAATGTATGTACGTTGAAATGCTCAATCGGGACTACATCGTAATATATCTCTTCGGTCTCTTTACGCAGGACAATGATACCTACTCCTCCAACAGGCGTGCCCCATCCCTGGTCATCTATCTGAATTGTCATGGTCTTGATTTGACAGCGTGTTTGTATTTAATTCTGTCCTTACGTCAAGATATCAAACACAAATACTTGGGCGGTATCTCCTCTGAAAGGACTATGCTTTCAGTAGCTGACAGCATTGCTACGCCATTTTTCTGGGCTTCTTTTGCATCTATTCTTATCATAACAGGGTCATCTGTATGGATTCTTGCTACTTCCTGCGCTTTCTCAATCGATGTGCTCAGATGGACATATCTCTGTTTTATTGGTTTTATCCCTTTTTCAAGCAGGATATCCACTTCTTCACGGCTGGCTCCGTAATAAAGCTCAGGAAGCGTGTTTTCAGGATAATCAAGGTCGATATCTACAGAATGCCCATACCTCGCCCGAATTTTCCTGCCCTGTATTTCGTATCTCGTTTTTTCATCCGATTCGACTATTGAATAAAGTTTTTCTTTATTTGCCCATTTATAGCGCGTCCGCATAGCATCGCACAGAACATCCACATCGACCCAGCCGTGCTGGTTCATAGCCAGACCAAGGTCGTCAGGGAAATGCCGCAGTGCTCCTGAAATAAAACGCCCAAGCCGCTCTGTCTGGTCATCATCCAGTATCAGGTTTCCTGCATCACCACAATGGCATGAATCTCCCCTGAAGTATCCGTGGACCGAACATTTTTTAATCATCTCTGTGCCTATATGAATCAGCAAGTTATAAAATTTACCGCAATATTGATTTACTATCCGAACAAAATAACATATCATCGGGAGAGGAAAAAATAATGGACATCACTGACAATGTATTCGAAACTGTTGATGAGATCGGACCTGAAAAAATTGTTTTTTTATATGAGCCTGTAACAAAAATAAAAGGTGTCGTAGTTGTTGATAATGTGGCTGCTGGACCTGCTGTTGGCGGCGTCAGGATGGAGCCTGACGTAACCATTACTGAAGTCAGAAGGCTTGCCCGTGCGATGACATATAAAAATGCCATGGCAAGTCTTCCTCACGGAGGAGGAAAATCAGGGATCATAGCTGACCCAAAGAGCTTGAATAAGGAGCAGGTGATCAGGGCTTTTGCCCGTGCAATAAAAAATATCAAGGAATACATCCCAGGACCTGATATGGGAACCGACGAGACCAGCATGGCATATATTTATGATGAAAACTCCCGTGCCGTGGGACTGCCAAGAGAACTTGGCGGGATACCACTTGATGAAGTAGGTATAACAGGGTATGGTGTGGCAGAGTGTACTGATGTAGCAAAAGATTATATCAACCTTGACCTGAATGGAGCACGCCTTACTATCGAAGGGTTTGGGAATGTCGGACAGCCTACAGCGCGTTTTCTTGCTGAAAAGGGCACAAAACTCATCGCTGTAAGCGACTCAAAAGGTACGATTTATAGTCCACGGGGCATAGATGTTGATGAACTGATACGGGTTAAAGATGCTACAGGCTCGGTAATAAATTATAAGAGCGGCGAAGTATTGAAAACCACAGACCTGCCCACAATAAGTACTGATATTTTTATCCCTGCTGCGCGTCCTGATGTAATAACTGAAGCCAACTCTGATGTGCTTGACGCGAAATTGGTCATCGAAGGCGCAAATATCCCTGTTACTGAAGCTGCTGAGAAGATGCTTCACGATAGAGGAATCCTCATTGTCCCTGATTTCGTAGCCAATGCAGGCGGAGTTATAGCCGGTGCTGTTGAATATCACGGGGGGACCGAGAAAGCAGCCTTTGACAGGGTAGACAGCACTATTCCCAGGAACACAAAAGAGATACTTGATAAGGTGTACGGTGAAAAAATGTATCCAAGGGAAGCTGCTGTCGAGATCGCAAAGCAGAGGGTGCTGCGGGCGATGAAATACAGGAAGCGGGAATAGCTAAGAGAATCAGGGTAATTAATTCTTTTTTTTCTGCCTCAGCTGAAAAGATATACTTCCACCTGTTCGCCTTTTTCAATATCTCTATCTGTTATAACATACCCATCCACGATGACAGAGCGGGGCGAGGCAGAGATGATGGCAGTCTCATATTCCTTCTCAAACAGGTTCATGGCTGAATTCCTATACCCCATGGTGTTTGCCGTGTTTTGTTCTATTTTCACGAACAGTATGTAGTTAAAACCTTTCTCCTGCAGCATTATATCCTCATTTATCGTAAGCATGCGCGTTGCTCTGGGGATATCTGTAAAATAACTGCGCACAACCATCTCAAGAGCTGCGAATGCTCCTGTGGGCTTGCCCGGAAGGCTAAATACTGGCTTATTGTTGATTATCCCAACAGCAACCGGCTTTCCTGGGCGGATTGCAACCCTGTGGAATACAGTTTTGCCTGTTTCTGCAATGATATCTGCAACATAATCGCGCTCACCCACTGAGACGCCGCCTGTTGTGAAAACAGCATCGTTCTTTTCTACCGCATAAAGGAGCATGTTCTTTATTCTGTCATAATCATCAGGCACAGTGCCAATAAGTGTGGATTCGCAACCCATCTCTTTCATGAAACCCTGTATCAGCACTGCATTGGTATTTTTTATCATGCCGTTATGTATCTCCGTACCTGTGGAGATTATGCCTGTTCTGATTTTTTTGTATACTGCGACTTTTTCAATATTAAGGCTATATAAAAGTGCAGCGCTCTGCGGCATTATGCGGTGGTTTTTCTCAAAAATCTTATCCCCAACCCTGTAATCAGAGCCAGCACGGAACACATTTTCCCATTTTCTTAAATTTTTGCCGTAAAGGTGCTCTTTTTTAACCTCAGCATCCTCAATCTTCAGCACAGCATCCGCACCCTGTGGAAGTAATGCGCCTGTTGCTATTGCTACAGCTTCGCCGCCTTTTATTTTGGCAATACTATCGCCTGCATATGCCCTGCCTGATATTTTCAGTGGATATCTATCTTCGCAGCGAACCGCAAATCCATCCATAGCTGCTATATCGAATTCAGGCGACCTAGAATGAGCGAAAATAGTTTCACTCAGTTCTCTGCCTATAGAGTCATTAAGGCTGACCTGCTCTGATTCACGCCTGAAGTAAAAATCGCTCTTTAAATCTTTTACTTTTTCAAGTGCTTCTCTAAGT
>JAWOKW010000021.1:0-6279 GCA_033854095.1 Candidatus Methanoperedens sp.
TCGCAAAGGAGCAACCCTCAGCGATGTAACGGCCCAAAAGGAATATGGAGTGAGTCGGGATTTCATTGTGAAGGGCATCAGAGCCGGCAAACTGGAATACCGAGAAGGGGTGATTTGGGGTAATCCTTATCTCAGGGTCTTGAGGAGGCAGCTTGAGCAATATATTGTTGAGGAGCTTGGCGCAGACTACTTGTCAAGCAATAAGAATCGGATGGAGCTACGCAAAATAAAGAAGGAAATGGCTGACCTGAAAAGGAGACTGGATGAGCTTCAGGCTCGAAGATTGGAAATTGAGAAGATGGGGTAGTAGCAACACTGCTATACTCCTATAAAGGGTATCGCCACGATTCGTCCGAAAAGTACTTATAAGAAAACAATTAAATGACATATATAATAATATATTTATTGCGTTCACACGAACTTCAAGCTGAATATTACAGAGTTTGAATTTAAATAAACAATATTTATATTAAATATTTTTAGTTTCTATAAATCCTCCGATTACCTCACTGTTAATAAATATTTCATGAAGTTGGGTATAATTTAAGTTATACGCAATTTTTAAAAAAAATCGATTGCTGAAGGCATCTGGAGTTGTTGTGATGTAATTATATGAAGTGGATGACTGACGATCTGAAAAAGCACTCACCCATGAAGGTACAGCTCATTTAACACCGATTTTCGTACAGCCTTAAATCGTCATAATTCACTATAGGATTTTCCCTTTTTTTGGCCTTAAGATTTTGAATAATCAGAATCGGAGGATAGCCTCACTATCGTGAAACGCAGGGTATAAAGATGACGATTATATTTTTGAGTTTTTTTACGTTTAAATGACAAAAAGCTCGAAAAGGAGATAACATTCATATCAAAAATCCTATTTTATAGGCATAATTGTGATGTTTGTCTATTAACTCCAGAAAATAAACCTTTAAATTTCATATATTATATTCGTCATTATTTAGCTTTGAAAAAAGGGATGTTATCAAGACTATGCCTGAATATTCATATAAGACTGCCATCATTTTAACAGTTAGTGCAAACCCTGAAAATACAGATCATCTCAGTATCAAACCAGCATGCATATCAATTTTTTAGACACTTTCTAAGGGATCGCATCAGGTATCCAGGATAAATAACATCCAAAATATGTTTTGAATAAATAATAGTACTCAATTATGACGGTTAAACGGCCTGCGAAAATCGGTGTTAAACGGGAAAAAGCTCATACATCCTGCTTCCACATCCTATTTTTTCAGCAGAGTCAATGTGTATCCATGCATCCACACCCCAGACAGTATTTATCGTCTGACCGTTCACCTTCATCTTCTCGTTAATTAGATCAATGGTGGCAGCATCTATAGCCACAGGGTCTGTCCCGCCCAGAATACCTATGTCCTCGACAAACCGTTCGCCTGAGAAATTAAAGCAGTCGCAGCCAGGTGTGAGGTCGTACACCCAGTTAATGTATCCGATCCTCCCTTTCAGTGCTTTTATTGGACCAAGCGCTGCTTCGCCAAGCCTCTTTTGCATTTTATCAGAAGCCTCAGGCGGCGGGACTATTGCTTCTTGCTGGCAGAAATCAGCACATGACAATTCACCGCAGCATTTGGATTTATCAGTATCTGGAGGCGTTATTGCACCCCATGGGCATATCTCAATGCAATCGCCGCACTGTATGCATTTTTCAGGGTCGATCGAAGGTTTTCCCACTTCGTGTACCTTTATCTTTCCTGCCCTGTCAAGGCAGCCCATGCCGAGATGCTTCACAGCCCCGCCGAATCCTGAAGCCGGATGCCCTTTACCATGGGATATGACTATCATCGAGTCAGCTTCTGCAATGACAGATGCGACTGTGATGCTGTCCAGAACTTCTCCGTTGATTTTAATCTCTCTTCCATCCCCACCTTTTAAGCCGTCAGCCACGATGAACGGGGCGTTCATGCTCGCATGTGTGAAGCCGTTCATGGCAGCGCATTTTATCAGGTCTGCGGCATTGAGTTTCATGCCTCTATACAGGGTCGTGGTATCTGTTACAAAAGGTATCCCTCCAGCCTCTATGACAAGGTCAACCACTGTTCTCACGACTACTGGTCTTACATGCGTTGTATTGCCGTATTCTCCTGGATGTATTTTTACTGCTACGATGTCCCCTTTTTCCACAGGCGAAATATGAGGGAAGAGCCTCTTTATCTGTTCAGGCTGGTTATCCTGCGGCTTTGTGATATTTGCGTCCTTGAATATTATTTTGTTCAAAATTAATCACTTCATCTATGGTTTTTAGCAATCTTTCAGTAGAATAAGGTTTTGGTAAAAACGCCTGTATATTTGCAATTTTTTCAGATTTACCGTATTCTGCTAATCCGCTGACAGCGATAATTTTGACATCAGGGTTAACTCCACAGATTGCCAGAATGCTTGCATGACCATCCATAACAGGCATCATCATATCCATAAGAACGATCTTGATTCTATCTTTATTTTTATCATACAACTCTACAGCTTCTCTGCCGTCAGCAGCTGAGAGCACCTTATACCCTGAGGCTTCAAGTGTCATGGCTGTGATCTCGCGAATTGCGTCTTCGTCTTCAGCAATGAGGATATATTCTCCTTTTCCCGAAGGCAGTTCAAGCTGCTGTGCTTCAGCTTCCAGTATCTCTTTTTTAATCGCTGGCAGGTATATCTTGAATACCGTTCCTTTTCCGAGCTCGCTATATACATTTATAAATCCATGATGGCTTTTCACAATCGCCATGGATATTGAAAGACCAAGTCCGGTGCCTTTGCCATACTTTTTTGTTGTGAAAAATGGTTCATAAATCCTGTCAATTATTTCAGGAGGAATACCAGTACCAGTATCTGAAACTGAGATGGTGATGTGTGGACCTGTTTTTGCTTCAGTATTCATCCTTGACAAGGTCTCATCAATTAAAAGATTTTCAGCAGAAATGCATAATGTACCGCCGCCTGGCATTGCATCTCTCGCATTTATGCACAGGTTCATTATAACCTGGTGCAGCTGTGTCGCATCTCCTGATACAGTCCAGAGGTCTTCCGGGATATTTATTTGAATTTCGATATTTCCTGGGAAAGTCTCTTTTGCCATCTTCTCGATATCAGATATTATATGTGACACCTGAACAGCACTACGTTCACCTTCGATACCACGTGCAAATGTCAAGACCTGCTTTATCATATTAGCTCCTCGCTGGGAGCTCTGGTCCAGAGCAGCAAGCAGTTTCTGGCTCTGCTCATCAGTAAATTTTTTTCTTAACATTCGCAGGGACAGCATGATAGGCGTCAGCACATTGTTGAGATCATGTGCAATACCGCCAGCGAACATTCCGATGCTCTCCATCCTCTGAGCCTGCAATAATTGCGATTCAAGCTTTTTCCGTTCTGTGATGTCTGTGTTAATGATAAGTATTGATTCAGGTTTACCCGTGCTGTTACGCACCAGGGTCCAGCGGCTTTCGACAATTATTTTCTTTTCCTCTTTCGTTATCTGCACCAGCTCACCCATCCATTCTCCCGTTTTAATGACGCTTTTTTTAGCTTCGATTAGACTGGATGATTCTCCTATATACAGAATCTCATCAGCATTTTTGCCTGTGATTTCTTCTGCCGTCCAGCCATACAGGCGCTGTGCACCTTTATTCCAGTAGATGATGCGATGTTCTAAATCCCGCAGACCAATGGCATCCTGTGCTTTATCAAGAAGCTCAGCCTGCTCTCGTGTTTTCTCCTCAGCTTGCTTACGCTCATCGATTTCAGCCTCCAATTCCATGTTGGTTTCTTCCAATCTGAGAGCCCACTCCTCAATCTGTTTATTGGCTTCCTGTAGCTTTACTGTCCGTTCCTGAACCCTCAGTTCTAACTCATCATGCGCTTTACGCAGAGCCTCCTCAGCCCTCTTGCGCTCGGTGATGTCCGCGGAGATTCCACAGACCTCCACTGGCGTTCCCGACTCGTCTGACAGAGGGAATTTCATGGAGATGTTAACGTAAGGGCGACCGTCGCGATCTGTTCCGGTCTCTTCGAACTCCGCCCGCTGGCCCTCCAGTACCTTCAGATCGTTCTCGCGCCAGCGATCGGCGTCTTCCTTCGGGGCGAAATCGTAATCGGTCATTCCGAGGAGGCGTTCGAGAGGTTGACCTGTGTACTGCTCCAGTTTGCGGTTGCCGAACACGAACCGCCCGTCGCGGTTCTTGACGTAGATCGCTATCGGCGCGTGGTCGACGATCGCCTGAAAGCGCCGTGTCGCCTCGCGCAGTGCCGCCTCCGCCCGCCTGCGCTCTGTGATTTCTCTCTCGAGATCAGTTTTGGAAGCAGTGACGGTTTTTAGTTGAGTTGTCATCCGGTTAAACGCGTGGGATAACTCGCCGAATTCATCCCCCTGTTTCTCTTCAATGGAGAAATCAAGGTTGCCTGAGCCGACTATGCTTGCTCCTGCCTGCAGGTTCGATATCGATTTCAACGTGCGCCGGTAGATCAGGAAATAGTTGGATAGGAGAAATACGCCAAATATTCCAAGCAGGGCTATACTGAGCAGGTAATTGATGAGCTCCAGTTGATCCCCTTCGTCACGGATCTTTTGCGACAGGCGCGAAGCATCGGAGATGATTCCCTGTGTCTGGACACCTATTCTGCTCGAAGAGACCTGGATAAATGCCGGATCAAGCGCGCTGCTTTGTGTTTGAGATGAACTCTTGATTTTCGATACTACATCGTCAAAGACGGCTTTCAGCCGCTGCATATCTGCCTTGAGATTATTGACAAGCGCCTGCTGATCCGGATTGTCCACAGCCAGGTTCGATATATCGTCAGTGATCGAAGAATACTGCGACTCCCATCGATCGATGTGTTGGCTTTCACGGTACAGAAGAAAATTGTTCGATAAATAGCTGAGTTCATTGGCTTTGAGTTCGGTGTTTTTTACAAGTTCTTCCTGAGCATTTAGCCGCTCTACCTTCTGGTTTGTGGAAATTATCGATGCGGATATGATAAGCAGGGCTATGCTGAAGAATATCATGCTGATGATCAACTGCATCCTGATTTTCATAGCAATCGCTTCAATGGATAATATTCACCGATTCTGGCTTTATATTTTCAAGACTATCCAGATAAATGTAATCCAGGAAATTTGGAGTCTTCTTTTCGCTTGTGAGGTTGTTGTTTATCATCCATCGTGCCTCATCCTCCATCGCAGCAATGAGCGACTGGTCAAGTGTAATGGAGAATTGATAATTCGGCCAGACAGCAGCCATGTACGTATCATCATAATTGAACCGTTTTTTAACTATAGCCTTCACTTGCGCAGGGTTATGAATGAGATATTCCTCTGCTTCAGCCAACGATTTCAAGAAACGGCTGGTTGTTTCCGGATGCCTTGCTATCCAGTCATTTCCACCAACAATAAGACCGAAGATTCTCTGGTCGTTCTGCACCTGCCAGACGACCGTTTCGTTCAAGAAGCGCTCTTGTATTTGACTGGCATAAGGCTGCCAGGCGATAATGGCATCGATATTATCTGTGGAAATCGCATCTGACCATTTTGCTGGAGCTACATCAACAAGGACTACGTCCTTTATGTTCATGCCATGCAAATCAAGGAATCTGCCCAGATACATGGTCATACTCTTGTCCATAGTCCCCAATACGCTAATCCTTTGTTTTTGCAATACCTTCCCGACCACAACGAACTCGGTAGCTACAGCTATGTCCACTTCACCTTTCTGTATCCCAGCAATGGTTGCCACTCCGTTATCATAATCTTTTAAGGTTACATTGAGACCGTTACGGGCAAAAAAGTGCTGTTCATCGGCAATATAAAGAAGTGCAGAAGATTCAAGGGGCAGGTTACCGACGGCGACTGATGCCATCTTCCCTGCATAGTCTCTCTGGGAATCCAGGTAGTACGACAATCCAAAAACTATTGCTAAAATCAGGGCAATAATAATAGATACCATCGCAAACCGTTTATGTGACCCCAGGCTGTATTGTCTCATCTCATCATGCTTAACATGCCATCAAAATATATATTCTATGACCTCGTCAAATCTTATTCACATGATCATCATTGGAATCGACCCCGGACTTGCAACAGTAGGCTTTGGTGTGATACAAAAAGATGAAAATATCATAACGCCTGTAAGCTATGGATGCATAAGCACATCTGCTGGAAAAAAAACACCAGAACGCCTCCTTGAAATATATATGGGTGTCTGCACACTTTTTGAAAAGTATGCTCCCTCTGCTGTTGCAATCGAGAAGCTATTT
>JAWOKW010000022.1:0-2666 GCA_033854095.1 Candidatus Methanoperedens sp.
CCCTAACGATGAAAATTAACACGACATATGGTTTCTTGGAATGAGCGCATGCCTATTTCAAGGGGTACGATTCATCTCATGCTTGAAAGCATGAGGGTTCTCTACCCCTTGACCCCACGAACTAAAACAGGTATGCCGTGAATTATACACCAGCCAACAATCCCTATAACCGTACTGAAGTGGTCAATAGTCTGATTCCATATCTTATTCCCTTCCACGCTTGCAGATGGAAGATATACAAAAGTAGGTTTACCATCAATGGTTTGTGTTCTGTATGGCTTATATCCGTCCTTCTGAAGCACACTGAAATCCTGCCCAGGCTGAAACCATTCCTGAAGGAATATTTTTTGATCAATGACCAAATCTTTCAGCCCAGGATGGACTAGAGCAGAAAAGAGAACGGTCTCCACTTTTCCTTCCACTTTTTCAGACATGGATTTACCCTTGATAACCGCCATCTCATGTTCTGTGGGTATGAACCTGGTAGGAATTACTTCACTCCCCACGATGAGCAGGCCTTCTCCCACTCCGCAGACCATCAGGTCATTAGTTGAGTGCTCATCTAGCTTATAGAAAGTCTTCACATGCTCAATGGTGTCTTTCCGCATGTTTCCAAGAACTATGCTTATCTGCATGTTCGTCTTAAATTCCTCATCCACACCTGCCTTAACTAAATCAACTGTCTGTTGTGTGGCAAGCCACAGAGAAATATTGTAACTCCTACCCTGAGTTAATGTCCTGAGGAGGAATAGGGAGAGCTTTGGATTCCTCAGGAACACGGCGGCTTCATCAACTGCAATTATTGTTTCCTTCTTTACATCAGTCCTGAACCGCTGTCCAGCTATGCCGGTGACAAACACGTTCATAGCATCCTGTAAAGACGACGGTACACCGGATATATCAATGATAATGAAATCAGATGAGAGATTGATATCCGTTGGTTGGTTCATGTAAGACCAAGAAGTGGTTATCATGAAGGTCTTGTCCACGAACGCCTTCGCCGTAACTGCTCCCGGTTCTTTTGCATCCTCTACCCAGATTTGCCTTAAATCCAGAAGGGTCGGCCACTCTTTACCTTTCCAAGTCGAGGGGTCAGTCCTGTAAATGCCTTTCCGTCTGTACACTTCCATCAGGCTTTCATTAAGATAACTTGTTTGATTAGGCGTTTTCACATCGCCGAAAAGGATTAAGAAAAACTGATCAAGAATATCCATATGCTCATCAAAGGCATTAGAATAGTCAAGGGAATCTTTCAGGATATTTTCGTCGTAGAATATTTGAAGTGGATTGATATTATGTCCACGTGGTCCTATATCTATTATAGACGCCTTGTCGCCGTAGTACTCTGCAACAGCCCTATAATTAGTTGTCACATCTGCCTTCGGAGTTGTGTAGATAATCCTCTTTCCGAGCATATCATAAGCACGCATAAGCAGCATGAGCAGGGTAAAGGTCTTCCCTGAGCCTGTGGGACCTACAAACATAAGATGCTGGGCAGCCAGGGATTTGAGGTCTATCTGGATATTCTTACCTGTTTTCATATCATCCCCGAAATATAGGCCAGTCTCATCAGTCCTTGAGTTGGGATTCCTTGTCGGCAGCAGTGCAGCAGTGTGATAACTGAACAATTCTACCCATGAATAATCCACACATTGAGGATACGGCTGAGCAGCAATAAGCGTATCAAGGTGCCTGAAATCAGGTATTTCATAGTAAATACGGTTGGACTCAAGAACTATGGTCACATGCGATTCTGCCTCTCGTAATGCTTCTCTGTCTTTCCCGTACAGAATTACGATGAATGCCGTATGGAACATTTTTTGCTTATTCTCGAAGAGTTCTTTATAGTTTTGAGTAAATTCGCCTTCCTCAAACACTTTCTTTAATGGTGGTTGCTTTGTGCTATCATGCTGTTGTCCCTTCTTATCCCTGAAGCTATCCTGGGATACTCTGTTGTTGAAGAGCGCTTCATCAAGCATTTTCATTGCCTCTACATTTTGTATTGGCTTGACTAGGTAAGATAACGCTATGCTGTGCCCCTCTACTGATATGCTGAGCAATTCATCGATAACTTTCTGGTTTAGGTCTGAAGGATAACCGCTTATATCCGAGCTTGGCGGCACACCAACAATTATACAGCGTGCCAGAAGTTTCCTATCAATCGACACGTATTCGGGGTATTCTTCTATTGTTGCAGGTGTGACCTGTCGTGCTATATTTCGCCAAAACAATTCCTTGTCGGCTGACTGTTTAGCCACTTCAACTTTATTTCTTAACTTTTGAAGAAGTCTCATTTCATCACCATTTTTAATTTTTTTATATATAAACCATCAATGACTAATTTGATGGCAAAAATCAGAAATATTAAAAACAGTATAGATAGAGCATATTGCAGAGTTTCCGGCACTTGTATAGTTTTAAAATCAATAACGATAGTTGTCATTTTTATAGACCTCTATATGTACTGAGGCACTGCCTATATGCAGTCGCAAGCACATGTTTATCTTTTAATTGTATGACTTTAATACCCGATTTCTGTAACTTGCTTTCAATTCCAGGCATATACTGAGAGCAGGCTATCTTCGCTTGGTCTAAATCCTTATACTCACCCAGAGACACAAAGATATAAAACCGCCACTGGATAACGGTTTGTGTACTATCCTGTA
>JAWOKW010000023.1:0-2911 GCA_033854095.1 Candidatus Methanoperedens sp.
GTTGATAGCATCAGGCAGATAATAGATTCTTTGTTTTTGTTCATTAAAAAGGTACTCAAAATGGTGTTTATAGATACTGATGGTTACTTTAAAGAATGACAAGAAATCAAAGGAGGTGAATTGATGAGAGATCTCGATATGCAGGAATCCGGAAGTGTATCAATGGAATCAGTTATGGATACAGTCACCAGAGTCCTTGCTAGTGTCGCGGTTCTAGGGGCAATCTTCGGTTTGCTGATAACCGCATATTCAGGCATCGGAAGCAAAGTGGACAAGGTGCAGAAATCCGGCGACAAAGCGGTAGACAAAGTAGCAAATTATATTGAAAATGCAAACCTGACAAATAACACTTAAGAAGGGCGTAATACATTGCCATACAAGGAGATTTTTCCCTACCCTGACACAATGTTATCAATCAAATTAATTCATAAGAAATATATTATTTTCAATCTCTATTTTTCGTTTTAAAGTTGTTATTTTATTTTCAATGGCATGGAGATTATTTGAAAAATAAATCTGAGCCTGGAGCCGGTCGCTCTCAATAGCGCGTATAAGCTCATAAGCTTCATCGCCTTTTTCATCGTATATAAGCTGTTCCGCTTTTTCGATCTCTCTGAACATATCGAACAATATAAGATTTAGTGCAGCAGAAGCCGATGATTTATCCACAATATCTGTTAATTTTTTGCAGATGGATTTTTTACTGCCGTTATTGAATACATACGTTGGTACATCCTTGAGTCCAAACTTAGGCCCTGGCAAAAAGACATTTCCTCCATTTATGGAACCCGGTATTACCAGGAGATCCTCCAGTAAAGTTATTAAAAGGATGGGGTCGACTCGTCCGGCTTCAATGTAACCTTCAGTCATAAGAACGTCCAGAACGCCCTTTTTTTCTATAAGATCAAATTTCCCTTGAGAATTCATATTTTATCAATGTTCTCTAATAAGTACTCAGGACATCGCAGTTTTGTACCATAATGTTTTTAAATATTGTGGTGGTATCAACATTAATACATGTTCAGTTTAAGTTTGATAGCCTGGGTTATCGCCATTTGTGTAATGTTCTATCAGACAATGCATGATTTCAGGACAGGTATGCTCAACCGCAGGGCTACTCATATAGGAATAGCCGCCACAGGAGTAATACTGGCAGGGATTAAAAGCATTGTTGAATTCAGCGCGGGACCGGTAGTCCTATCGCTTATAACAGGAATTACTGCTTATTATTTTTTCAAATATATGATCTACAGAACCGGTTTGATTGGAGGCGGGGACGTGCAGGTGATGTACTCTCTTGGATTCATGTTTCCGTCCCTTGCTGACGTGCCTATGATCGTTAATGATTCCTACATGTTTGGGGCCAGGGAGACCTGGCCGTACCTGAGCATGTACTTTAACCTGGTCATAATAGCTGCTTTTTTCCTGATTTTTGAAACCCTGTTTGACTGCTGGAAGGCAGGGCTGATTACAAAAGAGAACAAGAATTATAAGTATTTCATTATATCGTTTCTTTCGTTTGCTCTTATGGCTCTGTTCACAGGCCTTCCTTCAGGGTTCATCAGAGCGCTCACTATCATTCTATCTTTCGCGTCAGGATTGACTTTCTTTAAGAAATTCTCCAGGGACGTTATAAGAAAGAAAATGAAACTTCGGGATCTTCCTGCATTAAACCATCCAATTATACCCACACAGTATATTATCGAAGATTCTGGCACCATAAAGGTCATAGATACTTCGGAATTTAAGAAGCTGAAGAAAGAAAAGAAGAAGATTAAGGTAGTATCTGAAAAAAATAGCGTGATCCCTTGGGATATTCTCCACAGGCTTGCATCACTCGCGCCGTCAATGGAACTTGAGATTAAAGTTACCAAGCCGAGAACAGTATATCTTCTTATTATGGTAATTCTGCTGCCGCTGGGAGATTTATTTACAGCAATCAACAGAATGATTATCGGATAATGGACATGAAACACAAGGAGCGGTAAAAAAGAGGAACTACAGAGTCAATCGCCCCTCCCTTTCGGAAGGGGCTTGTTCCGTGAGGAGCAAGGGTAACTGGTTGAATAGGAGGCATACGAAAATATGCAGAAGTTAGAAGAAAGAAATACATACACACCTACGAATATTCCGCAAGTTCGTGGCAACTGTGGTCTGCCATTAAACAGAGAGGAAACTCTCAGTGTGTCAGGCTTAAAAACGTCTTTTAACAACTCCGATGCGGCTCTAACTGGTTTCGGGAGTTCCAGAACGGAACCTGTGGGTAGCCGTTACAAAAACTCCCCTCTACTGACAAGCGAAAACGATTGCAGGTTCGTTAATCCTACGTATTTTAATTCAATGGGCCCGATTCCTCCTCAACCTTTCAGTTGGAGTCTCCTCTGCCCCTTGACCCTCCGAAGATGAAAATACTGGTAACATCTCTGAGCGGAGGAACAGGGAAAACCACTCTGGCATATAATATGGCAAAACGCTTATCCAAAGCATTCTTTATCGATTTAACGTCGAACAGGCATGCCTCTGTGATTTTCAATACCCCCATGACAGGAGCTGGTTACCAGACGTTTCAGGCAGGGCACAAGCATATCAACGAGCTGGTAGTCAAAAGCGAGAATATCTCTTTTCTTCCGAGAGGTCCTGAGGGAGAGATTAAACATGAATCATTGAAAGATATTCTGGGAATCGAGGGATTCGATGCTGCAATCGTTGATATGCAGTGCAGCGGCATTCAAGACGTTCTGACAGTAAGTTCTTTCTTTGATGTTGTTGTTGTGCCCATGAAATGCGATCCTTCAGTTAAAGCGGAAGTATGGCTCCTGAACACGCTGAAAGATAATACGGCAGCACGAATTGTTCCTGTGATATTGAGGAACAAGCCGCTGGATTCCAAAATTAGTATTGCGACCAAAAT
>JAWOKW010000024.1:0-4517 GCA_033854095.1 Candidatus Methanoperedens sp.
AGAATAAAAAATCCATCTCCGGCAAACATAGAAGCAATACTTCACGGCCCATAAATTCCCCGGCCGAGCAAATCCTTTCCCTTCAAAGAACCATAGGTAACCAGGCTGTGCAAAGACTAATCAATTCAGGAGCAATGCAGGCCAATCTTATGGTCAACATGGCTAAGGAAATATATGTAGAGGGAGCTGCCAGTGTGCAGCATTCGCTGGAACAACAAATGGATAAGTCTGAGGATGGAATGAGCCCGTCTCCTCCTAGCGAGTGCGCATGCGGGAGGAATATGGATTATGAACATATGTCGCCTCATGAAGCAGGAAATAAAACACATGAGGATGTGGTTGCAATCTCAGAGCGCCCGGCAGAGGCCGGTTGGTGGAGCGGGAACTGGTATACTACTGATAACACTATAATCTGCGATGGTCACGGCCATCTCAAGATACATGAGGCCACAAGCTATAGGCACGGCGTCCAGGAATGTACGCGTAAGCACGAGAGCCGGCATAGGAGGGACTGGTATGCCCGTTACGGCGCCAAAATCTGCAAAGGCAGAAGTAAGGGAGATCTTCCCCATTATGACCCGCCGGGAAAAGGGACGTACGGGGATTTCCTGAAGAAATCCGAATGTGCTGCATGGAAGGTCGGTGAAAAATGCCGTAAAGAGAAACTCAAAGCCTGTACTAATCAGGCATGCAAGAACTACGTACAGCCGCACGTGACATTCGCAAAGCAAATGGTAAGAAGATATTGTTAGTCCGGTAAGTTATTTACAACTGAATAAATATGCGACAGAATACCCTTATCGAAAAACAGCAGGCCATCAAGCTTGCAGTGGAAGCAGTAAGGGATAGCGGCAGGGATCCTTCGCGTTATAACATAAAAGCTGAAGAGGCAGGGGAAGAATGGTCTATTTCCTTTGAGGGTAAGCCTCCCCGGCCGCCTGGTGATGAACTGTTCGTTTATGTGTCAAAAGACAGCGGTAATATTCGCCTTATGCTCGGAGAATAATTAAATCTCAGCGGGTATGATGCTGATATAACAGATAGTGAGCCATAGTGAACTCGCCGCAAAGGGCGCAAAGATTTTTGCTTCTACGCTTTGCGTTCTTTATGCCCTTTGCAGTGTTTGATTCCATCAATCCGTGAGATATTTGAGAATTTCATACTTTTCCGCTTGATAATATCAAAAATCTAATCATTTACATATGCCTACCAAGTTTTGATGCTAGTATTAAATTATTATTTTTATATGGAGATTACATATGGCTGATAGAGCATTAGCCGCAAAAAAACCAGAAGCAAAAAAAGAAAGTCCACCACCTCAGGCACGCAAGGTGGAGCACTTTCAATCAGTAAGTTCTCCAGTTGACCGTATCCTGTACCTCCAGAGAACGGCTGGCAACCAGGCTGTACATAGGCTCATCAGGTCTGGCGCCCTGCAGGCAAAGCTAAGGGTCGGACCGTCGGGGGATAGATACGAGGAAGAGGCTGATAGGACAGCGCAGCAGGTGGTTGCATTCAAAAAAGCTCCTTCGCCCGGATCCGTAGCCAGAACAACAGGTACACACTCCTTACTTTATGAGGGAAAGAGTGAGTTACGGCGCAAAACCGAACCGGATTTCGGGACTTCAATTATACCTATCAATGATAGCTATATTCTGAACCCGGGCCCGGGTGAGCCGCTGAACACATCGACCCGCGGCTCCATTGAATCCTACACCGGTGCTGATCTGAGAAATGTGAGGATACATGATGACAGCGCGGCACATGCGGCTGCAGGTGCGCTCAATGCCCGTGCGTTCACGTACAGGGAGCACATCTGGCTTGGAAGAGGCGAGTCACAGACCGACCTGCGCCTGATGGCGCATGAGACAACACACGTACTGCAACAGGGCGCTGCTGTCCAGCGGCTGTCTGTAGCTGTGACCCCGGCACCGCAGGTAATCCAGCGTGGGCTGTTTGATTTTATAGGGGATACAAAAGAGAAGCTGCTTGAAAAGGCTGCGCAGTGGGTTGAGAATATTCCCGGCTTCCACCTGCTCACCGTTATCCTGGAAAAGAACCCTGTTACAGATAAGCCTGTTGAACGCAATGCATTTAACCTGATCCGCGGTTTCCTGGGTTTGATACCGGGAGGTGAAGCTATATTCCAGAATCTGCAAAAATCAGGGGCTCTGGAGCAGACTTTTGCCTGGTTAAATGACCAGATCGCAAAGCTCAATCTCACCTGGGATTATATCAAGGCGCTCTTCAGACAGGCATGGGATGCCCTCTCTGCTACAGATATCTTTAGTCCCGGTAAGGCTATTGAAAAACTCAAGGCTATCATCGGTCCGCCTCTTGAAAGAATCAAGAATTTTGCTGTAGCCGTGGGAAAGAAGATTTCCGAGTTCATATTCGAGGGCGTTCTTAAACTTGCGGGACCGTTAGGTACCAAGGTTCTTGAGATAGTTAGAAGAGCAGGAGATGTTCTCTCGACCATTATCCACGATCCGATTAGTTTCATAGGTAACCTTATCCAGGCTGTCAGGAAAGGGTTTGACCAGTTCTCAGCGAATATCCTGGTCCATCTCAAGGAAGGTTTAATGAAATGGCTGTTCGGAGCCCTCGCCGGAGCTGGTTTGAGATTGCCTGAGAAATTTGACCTCATGGGTATTCTCTCTCTTGTCCTGCAGATATTAGCCCTGACCTACGATAGGCTGCGCGGACTGCTTGTCAAGGTCCTCGGTGAAAAACCGGTAGCGTATCTTGAGAAAACGTTTGAGTTCCTTACGACGCTTGTCACAAAAGGGCTTGGGGCAGCATGGGAAAAGATCGTGGAATTCCTTGGTGACCTGAAAGAGATGGTGCTGGGAGGTATCCGCGACTGGGTTGTGGTAACTATAATCAAAAAAGCGATCGCCAAGGTTGCATCCATGTTCAACCCCGTCGGTGCTGTCATCCAGGCGATCATAATGGTCTATGACACTATCAAGTTCTTCATCGAGCGCTTCCAGCAGATAGCCGAACTGGCTAATGCCGTATTCGAATCGGTCGCCAATATTGCCGCAGGCAAGATAGAAGCCGCAGCCAGTTATGTCGAAAAGACAATGGCGCGCACGATACCTGTGATTATTGGTTTCCTGGCGAGCCTGATTGGTCTGGGCGGAATAAGCCAGAAGATAAAGGACATAATCAAGAGTATACAGGAGAAGGTCGAGTCGGCGCTCAGCAAGCTTGTTAATTTCATTGTGGGCAAGGTGAAGGGGCTGCTTGGGAAGGATAAGGAAGGGAAGTCAGGAAAAGCTGAAACGCCTGAAGAACGATGGGATAACGGCATCAAGGGCGTTAAGGGGGCTGTAGCCCAACTGGAGAAAGAGGGTGCCTCTGAAGAAAAAATCAACGTGCAATTACCTAAATGGACTACTGATTTCGGGTTTAAAAAATTATCTCTGGATACAAAAGTGACTCCATGGATTATAGAAGGCGAGATGAACCCGCATGGCACTGTCAGTTCCGTTTCTGGTACAGCTAAGACACCAACTGGAAAAACTCGGGATGACCCGATACCTATGATCTGGTACAAACCAGTAGAAGAATACCCAGATGCAATTGTCTTGAGAGGTAAGATGGGTGATGAAGTAATACGATTTGGTAAAACAAAAGAGTTTGAGATACCTAATATGGACGCGTTAATAGGAATACCAGGTGGAGCTGCTCTTCGAAGATACGTTATCGGTCAAAAAATTGAGGTCGGTGTCTATCCGCAATTTATACCAGTTATAAATAAAACTATTTGGAAAAGAGTACCTTCAGCACGTATCGGAGAAAACCAACCGGCATTCCGTGCGCTATTAAAAGCTCATGGCTACGATATGAGTGCCCGTGGTGAAGATGTAGACCATGTAAAAGACTTACAGTTCGAAGGCTTTGATGACTTCCCAAATTTATGGCCTCTAAAATCCAGTGTTAACCAGCGTTCGAGGGAATTCCTGAATCAAAAAGTCACTTATAAAGATGACAAGGGTAATTCGCAAGTACTGGAATTGGGCGATACGAAGTTATTAAATCGTTTCTTTAAGATAGTAGGTATGAAGAAATTCTAATAACAATGAGAATTTTGAATCATGAAGATATAATGATTGTGGGGATGGCTAAGCCTGAGAATGCATTACTGTATGTTTAGGACGGAGTAAGCAGATAAAATTTTTCACCCGCCTATCCGTTCACCGCTATATCCCCCATTTTTATCTCAGACCTGAAATTGACCCGATACCATTCATCGAAGTCATATTCCTTATTCTTCAGCCTCCAGTCTTGTCTCTGCAGGTCCACATAATTAGAACAATTAACCCACATCCTGCAGGGGCACTTTCGTTCTTTACATCCTGTTCCGGTCATAGTAGGTTTTACCAGTCACCATTATAATTATAATCATCATAACTGATAAGTATATATAATTTTCGCTGGTAAAAATTAATTTTTGTATATCTTTCTTAAATAGAGCGATAAAGCAGATTTAATATAAGAAGAGTTACACT
>JAWOKW010000025.1:0-4913 GCA_033854095.1 Candidatus Methanoperedens sp.
TTATTTCCATCATATTCCCCTTCATAAATAAACCCCATTCCTCCAGGTTTTAGTAGTCTTACTACCCTGTACTTTCCTTTTAATACTGTTCCATCAGAAATCATTTTTTCAAGCTCCACTTACCGAAAACATAATTATTATATTCTCAATTCCAGCAAGTGTTATTTTATCTTCATTATTTAGCTTTATTCTTCCTTCTCCCATTATCGGTTTGCCATTGAGCTTGGTCCCGTTTTTGCTAAAGTCATCCTGTATATAGAATGTCCCTTCCTGTTTTGTTATCATGAAATGGTATTTTTCCCCTTCTTTCTTTGTAATATAACCCAGAGATATATCTGGTATAATATCTTTAAAATCACCTCTCCCGAACCTATTTTCATTCTGTGTGAGCTCTATAGTACGTCCTGGCATTATCAGCCGTGCCTTTTCCAATAAAAGCTCCTGGAACATGACCCTAGTAAAAAAAGGAATTATTAAATAATAACATATATATAAAATAAGGTCACCAGCATTATTAATCTCTGATGCATTAAAAATAGAAGAATTAAATCTACTGAAAACACGTGGATTATCTTCTCTCATAAAAGATAAAGTTATATCCCTGATTTCATTAACTTCATTTTCATTTACCTTATATTTCGTTAATTCTTCGATGTAAACGGCATAATCTGGTAAATTTAATATTTCACAGACAAGATTTGTCACGCTGCTAATCATTTCATTTAAATAAGTCTCTATGAAAAAGCTCCAATTCACATCCAGCGAAACTGCCCTTTCTCCTGCTGAACGTGCAAGATCATATCTTCCCTCTGTCAGATATAGCAGCATAAGGATACCGTGGAAATCAGCTACATTACTAATTTCTGGAGCAATATATGTTAATTTATTCAGTAAATTTATAGCCTGGTCGTATGACTGATTTTCAATGTTTTTTCGGAGTACATTGAATAATTCTTCCTGCTGTTCTTGCAGCCCCCTTACACTTTTTTGAAAACCTTTTGTAATGTATTTAGTACCTTCTTTATACTTATCGATTGTCCCTTCAAGGTTGGCTATGGTAGCAACTTCAACCGCAATTTCTGCCATATCTGTATCAACATCTGGGTCTTTTCCACAGGATATTGCTCTACCTTCCCTGGGACGAACTTGCATCCAGGCAAGCCATTGGACCTGTTTCCACGCGCATGGTTTTAGGATGATAGGATAAATCTTCAGCCCCTTTTTCATCCTTAATTCTAAAAAGCGCAGTATTTCTTCGTTAAGTACAAATTCAGAATTGAGGAAATCAGCGCTGATAAGCAGAATTGCAACAGTTGCATTTTGAATAGCTCCCTGGATATCCCGAAACCAGTCTTCACCTGTGCCAATACGTGAATCATCCCATATATCCAGATTGCCCTGCTTTTGCAGCACACATAGATGGCTTACCAGACGATCCTTCCACTCTTTATCTTTATGGCTATAACTAATGAAAACCAGGGGTTTGGTCATAGTTTTGCCTGCGGATTGTTAATTCTTTATCTTAAAAGTAATAATAAAATTATCAATTCCTGCCAGCATTATTTTATCATCATTTTTTAATACTATCTTTCCTTTATTTTTTATCTCAGTATCATTTAATTTTGTTCCATTTGTGCTGAAATCATCCTGTATATAGAACGTATCATCTTGCCTTGTAATCATAAAGTGATATCTATCTGCTGTTTTACTTGAAATGTAACCGAGCTTTTCACTGGAAAGATCATTTTCAAAATCATTTCTTCCAAATGCAATCTTATCAGAAGTGATTCCTATTGTTCGTTCTGGCAGTGCCAGTTCTGCCGTCACGAGAATGCTTGTTGTTTTTGTTAATAATCCATTATCCGTAAAAACCTTAGTACCACCATTGATATGTGGTTGAGTATATGGTTGAGTATATGGTTGCACAGGAGTCACAGGAGTCTTCATTGCCTGAGATTGAGTCACCCCCGCCTGAGATTGAGTCACCCCCAGGGCTTTTACCGCGTCCAATAAGCTGTTCTCCCATTCTTTTTGATATGCAAAATGAACATTTGGGTCCCTGAACAGTGTGTAAAACCAGTAGATTCCAAATATGCCAAATGTCAATATGGTTAATACCAGATACAGTATAAAATTCCTTTTTGGTATTCCTTGATTTGAAGGTTTCATTGAAAAAAGAAATGCAGCTCCCATGTCCTGCATTGCTTTATTGATATATTGCAGCGTATATTCTTCTCTTTTATTATGTCGGTAGAAATCTGTAGTTAAGAAATAATAAACATATAACCCAACATAGGGTATAGAACCCAATATAGCCCAGAGTAGGGGATTCTTTTCTTCCTCTTCATTTTCTCTCTCTCTTAATTCAGTTCTAAGAAGATTGATTCTTGATTCATCCACCTTTCCTTCAAACAACAGTATAAGATTGTACAAAAATTTTCGCTCTCTTTTTAAGTGTTCTTCTCTTTTTATTAATAAGTACAAAACATATATACCAAATATTATAGCAAAGATAGCACCTATTACCATTCCTTCTATGCTTTGTGATAGCAAAGCTACTAAAATTATTGCCGATATAATTATAAAAACTACAAAATAACTACCGAACGACATTATTCTATCAGTTTTTTCTCGTTCTTTTATTGTTTTATCTATTTCTTCTATTACTCCTGGCATTCTATCACCTCAATTCAGATATTTAAATTTAATTTTTAAAATGCTTGCAATAATTATATTATCTCCTTCTCTTAATTCCTGTCTTCCACTGCCGCCTTTATTAGGGTTTATTTCGATATTATTTATCTTTGTTCCATTTACGCTAATATTGTCTTCTATGTAGAACCTATTATTCTCCTTTATTATTCGAAAGTGCGGTTTCGCTTTCCTGGAAATATATTGAATTTTATCGGATGGGACATCTTTTACGAAATCTTCTTTTCCAAATAATGTTTCTGTTTCTTCCAATTCAATTGTTCTATCAGACAAGACCAATCCTGCCTTTCCCTGAAAAGGGAAAAGAAGCATCCCGTCATGAATGCAGAAGTATTCCCCTTCCGGGCTATCCTGTTTACAATAATTACAGATCAATTTTTCACAACCCTAATCATAAACAAACTTCAAGAAATATTATAATTTGACCTTTGTTTTTGTTATTTCACTTTTCATTTTCTTTTCGGTATCTTTGCTCACGCTGGTTCTTGAAACCATTTCCTTCAATTTAATGACCTGCTCTTTTACTTCTGGTACATTAGTCACACTGGAATCTTTCAATATAGTATCAATTTTATCTTTTGCTTCCATTAAAACAGTTCTATCAGATATTGCTTTTTTTGTCAGTAACGTCGTTTCAGCAGTTACGAACATACCCCTTGTGTATGGATTGCTCTCTTTTGCCAGTAATTTATTATCTTTGGTGTATTTTGCTATGATATCATCGGATGCAGCAGTTTGATAGCTTGATTTAGCTGAATCAACAGGTATCACTATCCTGACAGTAGCAACTTTTATATGGGTCTCTAATATTTCTCTTCTCTCCAGTTCCTGTCTTGGAGGGATTTTTACTCTTGCAACAAGTTTCTGTGTTTCACCTGCCTGAATATCTCTTAAACGATACTTGTTTTTTCCCTCAATCAGAGATATTTCTGGCTCTACGAGATACATTTTATCTATTTCAACAGATGTTCCTTCCTGTAACATTAGTTGCGGAGCTGTATATACAACAGTCTTGACAGAATCCAGTTCTTTTAAAAAAACAGATGATAAATCCGAGGCTGATGTGATGTGCTTCCATGTTCCCCCGCCGTTTTCTGCGATTATTGATAAAAGATCTTCATTATAATCATCTCCTAAACCAAATGTAGCGATAGAGATTCCTGAATTGCTCATCTCTTTTACTAATTTTTCATATTTATCTGCTGTTACTCCATCAGTTGGATTACCATCTGATAATAAGATTATCTTTCTTACAGGTTCTCTTCCTTTTTCATATTTTGTGGGCGTTGGTTTTTTTAATTCTTCAAATGCCTGTAGCAAACCTTTATAAAGTTCTGTAGCTCCTCCTGCTTTTATATTAGTTATATTATCATAAAACATACTTTTGTCTACAATACG
This sequence comes from Candidatus Methanoperedens sp., assembly GCA_033854095.1. Classification (GTDB taxonomy): domain Archaea; phylum Halobacteriota; class Methanosarcinia; order Methanosarcinales; family Methanoperedenaceae; genus Methanoperedens. The sequence goes on from JAWOKW010000025.1 coordinate 4,111, forward strand.
CTCTCCTGCATCGATTACCTGAACCTTGCTTGCAAAAGTAACGAGTCCTGCATAATCAATGCTGTCAAGTTTTCCTATAAATTCAATTGCTGCTTGTTTTGCATTTTTTATTTTGTCTCCTTTCATTGACCCGCTGCTATCTATCACAAGGCAAATACGAACAGGTAGTCGCTTTTCAACTTTAGCCTTGGCTTTTATATCAATGCCCATATAAACTATTCCTCCACGATGGGTTAGATAGCTTCTATTAAGTGTACAGTTCATATCAATGAGATCACGTCGCTGAGGCTTAGCCATTATGATATTCAGCATAGATACTGCATTATTAACCAATAATTCCCCATCAGAATCGAGAAAATCATGCATCTGTGCTTTATATCCTATTTTTTTATTCATCAATTCCTGGTTCAGAAATATCTTAAGGGTGCCAGTTTGATTAGAAGAACCTGTTCCCACCCTTTTTCCTTCAAATTCGAGTATAACTCGAGCATCTTCTACAGGTAAATTATTTTCATCCTTGATACTTATCGGAATTTCAATTTTTTCTGAAGGAGGCGGAGGTGGAGGTGGAGTTAATACTATAGATAAATCGATTTTATCTTGATCAAGCTTCCTTGAGTCACTAAATGGTTCATAATTTTTTAGAGACGCTTTATATGTTATTTGTTCATTCCGTAATTCCGGGCTTAATTCAATTAAAAGTTCTCCATTTCGGTCTGAATAACCAGCGCCCACCTCTTTTCCGTTGAATTCGAGTGCAACTTGTGCCCCTTCTAAGGGCTTCTTATTCTTTTCATCTTTAA
>JAWOKW010000026.1:0-4635 GCA_033854095.1 Candidatus Methanoperedens sp.
AGGTGCAGATCGCGGAAAAAGTACTCAGTAACTTCTTTACAGTGCTCTGAAGCAGCTCTTATCCATCTCTGTATTGTGTCTTTACTGTGACCTGATGCCCTGGCAACGCCACGAATACTACCCTTCTCCGGGAACATTGCAAGGGTTCGTATCACTTCTTCTCTTGCTGTTTTGAGTTCGAAAAAAGGCGTTCTGCGTGTTTCACTCAAGCAATGTCTGCAGATAGTGCATTTAAATAAAGTGGTTTGGTTGTTTCCATAAACTTCCTTAAAAATGATGTTTGCTTCGTTAATTTTTCCATAAGCTGGGCATTCTTTGTTCCAGCACCATAATTCTACTATGTCTGTTGAGTGCATATTAACCCCCGATAAAGAACATTATATATACACTATATTATAAATATTTTCAATGTTTCAAGCACACGACCAAATTAGGTAAAGAAATGCAAGATACTAAAGGAAAATGGGTCAGTAACTATGACCGCTGATGAGATGATCAAAATACTTTTGGAAGCAGGATATGTGGTCTCCAAACCTGTTTTGGGGTAGTACACCTATCCCCTTTTTCATAGGAATTCATATCGTTTCACGAAAGAGCCAGCTTCATACACTGATTTTAAAGAATGCAAAACGAATTCCAGCCGAAGTTTGAACACGATCAATCGATCGAGCTATTTTACAATGTTACAAAGCACCCCGTCACAGTATCACTTCAAGCCTGTCGTATTCCTCGTAGTACCATTTCCCAGCCGGTGTAAGTCGAATGCTCCAGTCTAGCCAGGTGATCGCCAGTCCTTTTTTCCTGAGCCGGGATACTATTGACCTTACCGAGGTAACCTTCAGGCCGAGCTTGTACGCAATTGACTGATAGAATATGCTTTCTTCCTCATATATTAGTTTTAGAATCTTGTATTCGTTAGATGTGCGCCTGATTTTAGGAATGATTATGGTCTCAACTGGATTGAAAACTATTCGGTTCACAGTTCGCCCTCCTGCATTTCTTGGAGTGCTTGATTATTCAGATACAGCTTAAAACACCCAAGATTCCAGGTTTTCAATAGACCATAAGATACCACTTCATGAATACGCATCTGCAGGTCATCCTCTCCGGGAAAGACGTTTCCCGTATTGTAGTGGTTCCACAGCGCTCTCAAAGTGTTTTCAAACTCACCGAATGTAGGACCTGAGATGAACTTCATTCCGTTGTCTTCATAATTCTTGATAAACACCTTTGCCAGTACTACTCCTTCTTGTGAAAGGTAAGGACGTTTCTCAACCCATGCTTTGAAGTTCACCTGATGCGGTTTTTTCGTCTCTTTTTTCTTTTTTTTGGTGTCTCTCTTAGTCTCTGTCTGTCTCTGTCTGTCTCTATCTATATAATATATATAATATAATGAACCGGCTTCAGTAATTTTTATTCTCCAATCTAAACCGGTTCTAACAAAACCTTGTTGGCGTAAACGTGATATTATTTTTCGTACCGTACCGTTATTCTTCTGAAGTTTTTCTGCTATATCGCAAGCAAAAGCCTGCTTCACATCGTATAGGTAAGCTAATATATTGTATTTCAGTGTGTCTTGACCAATCCTCGGTAAATTATCCTCGGTGGTAGTAGTGCTATCCAAACTGACCGGGACCTTATGCCCTAAATCGTCATTTAGAACAGTTGTAACTTTCTCAATCTCAAGTAGTTGCATTTCATTCTCCTGCTCAGTGACAGGAAAATCTCAAACAAACCTTTATTGCCTTTAAAATGAGATTTACTACCTGTCATATCGTTGAACAATATGACATACATCCCCCGGAATCTTATAATTTTTGGTTAGCGAGGGCGCCAAGCCGTCATCGATACCGGGGGATCCTAATTATCTCTTTTTAAAAATTATAAATACAGTATCAACATTGTCACTTTTTGCGGAGCATTGTACATTATGTAAGTCTCCTCGATGGTGATATCACCATACCGAAAACTCACAGTGCTCCGCACACCTTATCTCTATCAAAAAAACGAAAAACATAAATACGTCGTGAACATTTGCAAGTTTCGCGGAGCGTCAAAAACTTTTCTTAGTGTTGTAATACTCCAACACGTACCAACCCCCCCATCGATGCTCCGTAGCTATCCATCAAATCTGACCTTTTAGACTATTATAGAGGCTCTGAGAAAATATAAATATAGGGTAAGCTTCTGTGACTTTCGCGGAGCTCCCTCTTAAGTATAATTCCTCAGTCTTTCGGTGCTCCGCCCTTCGTCCCATCTGGAACCTACCTTTTTGACAGTTGCGAAGTAGAACGTCAAGGCTGCGATATGAGCCATTTTCTTAGCGACAGGCTGTAATTCATATCGCTGAAGTAGAACGCACAGGCAGGCGTGGTTATCGTCAGTATCCAGGCGCTATGGGTATGGAAGGGAGTAGGCGTGGGGTGCATGGGCTGGAACTTTTCGACAGGTTTATATTGAGAACCGCAGTGGTTTTACTGGAGAACCGCGGGAGAACCTCAAAGAACTGAGGAGAACCGGAGGAGAAACGCATGAGAACCTTTTCAATTAGGGTGGATGAAGAGCTATACCAAAGGCTAGAGCAGGCAAGAGGCGAGATTAACAAAGCTGACTATATCCGGGAGGTTCTGGAGGAGAACCTTAGAGAACCGCATAAGAACATCGAAGAACCTCATGAGAACCGCCAAGAACCTCATGAGAACCGCCAAGAACCTCAAGAGAACCTTGGAGAACCGCAAGAGAACAAAAATGAACCGTGGGAGAACCGCGCACAACAATATGAGAGTGAGATCGCATACTTGAGATCTGAGAATACGAAGCTCTTAGAACTTGTTGCCCGGGAGCAGGCGCTGCACCTGACTACACAGCAGCGACTGTTACCAGAACCTGTGGCTGTCACAAAGCCCTGGTGGAAGTTCTGGAAAAAAACTTAAATAAAATCTTGCCTTCTAAGCTACCCGGAGCGCAACCGTAACCGCTCCATATCCGATAAGGCAGGGGTTCTTAGCCTTCCCTTGCCTCTACGATGCGTTTTAAGACACTTTCTTTGAGGGGTTAAGGTGTTTGCACCTAAGAGCTTGTCTGAAAATTGATGTGCATGTCGGTTTTGATAAAAGGGTACCACCACGATTCGTCCGTAACCTTCCTGGCGGGCAAATTCTAAAGAACGGACACTTCTAAATATAATTTATCAGTTCTTGGTCGTGTTCAAACATCGGCTAGAATTCGCTTTGTATCCTTTAAAATCACCATCTGAAGCTGGATTTTTCATGAAACGATATGAATTTTAGCTAATATTTCTACATGACCAATTATTTAGTAGGTTACATTGTAACCATTTAAAAGAATGCTTCTTTCTACTACTTTGTAAAAGTTACAATATTTTTCGGATAGGCTCTAAGATGGTTCTTCAAATACCATTAAGTATCGTATTCTGGTAAATCACCGATCTGCTATATTCAATCCAGTAATAATACTTGGAAGCCTGCCTGCTTGAAATGTTCATCTGTTGTTAATGCCTCTTTCAAACCCTGATCAGCCATTACAACAAAAGAGATGCAATCTGTCAATCCCCACCCCTTATCTTCACGATTATTATAAAAGTCTAATGAACGCTTTAACAATGATGTATCTATTGAAACAACTCTGACATTCGGGGTAATATAACAACTATTAATGAAGGCGGCAGCAGCATTACGATTTGAACGTGATAATGCATTACCTATTTCAATCAATACGGCTTCCGTTATCCAAACTTCTCGTGCGGATTGCATCAAGGGAAGCGCTGCCATTGCTTGTTTGTGATAGATATCTTTTGGATTTAGCAATGCCAGCACATAAGCCGTATCGAGAAAAAATCTAGTTGTTTTCGCTTTCATGTGGTGAGTTTTTTCTCTTGCTTGGGAACTCCGTATAAGTAATGATCATGCTCTTTTGACCAATCCTCTGGTCCCTCGATTTTTCCTGAGAATTTACTGAGTATATCCCAGAGGCTCTGCTGATCTGTTTCTTCTTTACGCTCGATAGTTATAAGATAGCGAGCATTTGGCTCTAAATCCACAGATTCTTCAGGTCTGAGCACGCTTCCATCAAAAATGGCATGTATTGTCTTCGTAATGGGCATGATGCACCTTTAATATATTTTATAGATTCTTCATGCATTTATATACTCCTATAGTAGTGAGCCCATCCAATAGTTCAAATCAGGGTATCACCACGATTTGTCCATAAAGTGTTCATAAGACGGCACTATTCCATAACCCAGTCGCTCAAACTTAGGAATTGGTAGTTAATTGAAATGTCCACTGACATGCCAGACTCTTCCAGTGTCAATATGTAACTCAGTGGATGCTTCAGGAGTCAAGGTAGTCTCCGGACATTTCAATTAGTTGACCCCACGAAATAATAACTGCTTTAATCTACAGGTTGGAATTCCATACACGCCAAGTCATCCGCCCTTACTGTTCCATAGAACTGGCACTGATCATAGGCAGGATCAAACCATGTGCAATCTCTACACTGGTTAAAGCAGTCTTTTTCCAAAAATTCACCCCCTCACATCAATCAGCTACTTCTTTTCACTCCTGACAAGGTTCAACTGACTGCAGATAGGGCAGTTCTCACGGTTTTGGTTTT
>JAWOKW010000027.1:0-5464 GCA_033854095.1 Candidatus Methanoperedens sp.
GAGTGAAAAGAAACAAAAACAAAAGTACTTGGGAAGAGTGGATATTGAAAAACCAGCAATTTTGAAGATGCCTACCGAAAAAGAAGCTGCTGAGGCCATGATAAAGATAGGGGGAGGTTTAATAGAACATAAACATTTGGGAAATGGGTTAAAAGATTGAAATTTAGAGAGAACATGGATCTATTGAATAATCTGTTTGTTGAACAATGATTTTATCTATTGTAACAAGTTACAATAGTATGAAATAAGTTACCAATGGTTTTGAGTAGGCGTTGGTAATCACCTAGCTGTTGATCTTGGGAAGGGGATAACTTAATTAACAACCAAGGAAATAACTTACTGGGAAAAATTATGGATTTTTCTTTTACTGAAGAACAAGAACTTTTCAGAAAATCTGTAAGGGATTTTTGCAAGAAAAAGCTTGCACCTCATGTGAGTGAAATCGACGAGAAAGGAGAAATTCCTCCTGAAATTCTGGCTGATATGGCAGCTTTAGGCCTTCTTGGAATAACTATTTCAGAGGAATATGGTGGTTCAGGGGCAGACTTTGTTACAGCGACAATAGCGGCTGAGGAAATAGCCAGAGCCGATATAAGCATGGCTACTGCTGTTTATTATCTTGTGGAAGCCGGCTGGGGTTTCCTAATGGAAAGATATGGAGACAAGAGAGCTAAAGAGGAAATCCTACCTGATGTAACAAAAGGGAAAAAATTTCTGGGCATAGCTTCGACCGAGGCTGGAGGAGGCTCGGATATTGCGTCTATATCTACTCTAATGGATAAAAGAGATGGAAAACTGGTAGTAAATGGCGCAAAGACTTTCATAAGTGGTGTCAGGGAAGCTGCTAAATATGGAGGAGGTTATGTAGCAATTGTTAAGACAAACCCGAAACTTGGGCATAAAGGTCTTTCACTTTGTTACCTTCCAATAATGGATACAACAGGAATAACTACCAGTATTTTTAAACAGATGGGAAGAGAAGGAATATCTACGGGTACCATAAACATAAACAATGTAGAGATACCTGCACATTATCTAATAGGAGAATGGAATAATGGATTTTATTATGCCATGGAAGGTTTTAATTGCGCCAGAATATTGGTAGCTGCAGCATGTATAGGGGCCGCTGAGATGGCATTAGAATCTGGAATTGAGTATATTAAAGAAAGACATGCTTTCGGCACTCCTCTGGCCAAGTTTGAAGGAATACAGTTTCAAGTGGCAGAGGGTTATATGCGACTTGAATCTGCAAGACTTATAGTCTATAAAGCAGCCTGGATGCTTGATCAGATGTACACTGGAAACAGGTTCAGCCATAAAGAAATAAATAAAGCCGTAGCTTGTGCTAAACTTATTGCGCCAACAGCAGCTTTTGATATCATTAAGGATGTATTGACATGGCATGGAGCATACGGATATTCCAAAGAAGCAGGGCTTGAGCGGGGTTTAAGGGGAGTAGCTTCTTATGTAATTGGGGCAGAAGGAGCCCAGAATATCATGAAGATAATAATCGGCAGAGAAATTTTGGGGAAAGAGTTTGCCCCTTATTGAATCAGTCAGATACGAAGGATTAATCAATAATGGAGAGAAGTAATTGTGGACATTATTGTATGCATAAAACAGATATATGATCTGGGTCAGATAAAAGTAGATACAGACTTTAAGCGCCCGATAATAGAAGGCGTGGTAAGAAAGATAAGCGATTTTGATAAAAACGCTATTGAAGAGGCAGCCAGGATCAAGGAAAAACACGGTGGAACAGTTCTGGCTTTGATCAGAGGCACAAACGATGCAGCTAAAGAGGCCCTTGCTATGGGTGCTAATGAAGCTATTGTTTATGATGCAGATGCCGATTCTCTTGGCACAGCTTCTTTCCTTGCAGGAATTATCCAGAAGATGAAGTACGACCTTATCATATGCGGGGAAGCTTCCATTGATGAGTACTCTTTTCAGATCGGTCCAAGACTGGGGCAGACCTTAGGAATTCCAGTGTTAACATACGCAAGAAAAATCGAGTTAAAAGATGGCGAGGTCATTGTTGAAAGAGATCTCGAGAACAGATATGAAGTAGCTAAAGCATTGCTTCCGGCTTTAATAACTGTTACAAAAGAGATCAATGAACCAAGAATTCCTACTTTGCTGCAAATCTTGGGTGCTTCAAAGAAAAAGATAACTGAAATAGGCCTCCAGAAGCCGGAGGTTGGAATTGAGACTTTAAGCACCCTGGCTGTTGAAATGAAACGGAAAGAAGTCATCCTGAAAGATGTTGAAACACTGGCCAGAGTTATAATTTCTGATAAATAGGGGCAATAAATGATTTTCGTTTTTTCTGAAGACGATGAAACTGCTTATGAGATTCTTGCAATAGGAAGGGAGCTTGCAAATTCTTTAAAATCAGAGCTAGGAACAGTTTCATTCGGGCGCGGCGGTGAGGAGGCTTATATTTTTTGCGGAGCCGACAAAGTATATTCTATTGATTCAGAACCGCATGCGGATCATGTTGTGGATTGCATCTTTTCACTTCTCGATAAGTACAAACCAGAAATCCTTTTAATAGGAGGAACCAAACTGGGGAAGGAAGTTGCTCCAAGGATTGCTCAAAAGCTTGGAGTTGCGTGCGCTACAGATTGTATTGAATTTTCGCTAGAGCAGGAACAACTAATAGTGAAGCGCTATGTGCTCGGGGGAAGATTTATCGCGACCCAGCGGTTTTTGCGTAAATCCCAGATAGCTACTGTTCCGCCCAGGAGGTTTGAAAAAAAGTTAGATAAAAATAGAAAAGGCGAAATAATTAACACTGCCTTGAAATTGGTAGAACCAAAAGTGCAAGTACTGGAGATAAAGAAAAAAGCTCCGGAATTGCTTAAAATAGAGGATGCATCTATAATCGTTTCTGCAGGCAGGGGGCTAAAGAAAAAGGAAGACATCAAACTCATCGAAGCTCTTGCGAACGTCCTTGGCGGTGCTGTGGGCTGCTCGAGATCCATTGCTGCTGACCTGAAATGGCTCTCTGAAGAACACTGGGTAGGATTATCGGGACATAAAGTTAAACCTAAACTCTACATTGCCATCGGCATCTCGGGTCAGGTGCAGCATATAGCAGGAATAAGGGATTCCAGAACCATTATTGCGATAAATAAGGATCCGAATGCGCCAATTTTTAAATCATGCGACTATGGGATTGTAGGGGATCTTTATGATATAGTGCCGAGATTGATAGAAATTTTAAAGAAACAAAGTTAATACGATTATCCGTATTTATAATACACCCCGTACCCCCCTCTTGGATAATTGAAATCTACCACACCTTTCGGACAGGCGAACTTGCAGGTCCCGCACTCAATACATCCTTCATAATCATGTTTTATCTTTCCATCTTCAAGTGTAAACCTGTTTGCTGGGCAGAAATACAAGCATGTTTTTTCATCGCATTCGCCACATAAACTGGTATCTACTTTGATATGCCGTTCCTTGTCAACCTCAAAGCTAACAAGCCCGAGCCGCTCTTCAATACTGATATTCATAGCGCTCTCAAACCATTTAATACATCAAGTATCATATTCATTCTATTACCTTTTGTTCCTTCCAAGAGTTCATCAAATGCTCGTTTCTTTGCGCCGTCCACAGCCCAGAGTTTATAGAAAAGCCTACATGCTATCTCTGGATACAATGTGTACAGCCTATCATTCTGCAAAAATTCCGATGTTTTTCTAAATGTGGCGATATCTTTGAGGACGAAATCCTTTTTCAGCAGGTCCTCATAATGTGAAAGGCATTCCTTTGAAAAATCATTTTTTCCCATGGCGTTTTTTACTGCTTCTGCAGCAGCTGCTCCGGAAGCTATGGCCATATCCATTCCCCGCAGCGTAATACCGCTATTTACCACGAGACCGCCAGCATCACCAACAACAAGCATTCCATCAGTAAAAAGGCTACTGCGGGAGGTCTCAGGGATAACATGTGCGGAATACTCCAGTATTTTGCCACCTTCTATCAGTTTAGCGATAACTGGATTCTCGTTGAACACCCTTATTATCTCGTGTGAATCTATTTTCTTTTCAATGAGTCGGTCAATATATATCACTATTCCCACAGAAAGGCTTGTTTTGTTAGTATAAATGAAGCCTCCTCCCGGTATCCCTTTTGTGCACTGACCGACAAAAAGCTGCGCTGCACCTTCTTCATGTGAAAGATTGAACCTGTCTTCAATGCTTTTCTCTGGCAGTTCTATTATCTCCTTCATGCCAAGTGCGAATTGTTTTACTTCAAATTTCTTTAACCCCGCTTTCTCTGACATAAGGGATACCGCTCCGTCTGCAGCGATAACCACATTTGCTTCAATTTTATCCTGACCTGCAATTATGCCTGCGACTTTTTCTTCTCTCCATAGAAGGTCATCCACTCTGACGTTCGGCACGAGCATAGCTCCTGCCTCTACGGCCTTGTTCACGAACCATTGATCAAACTTCGCCCTGAGTATAGTGAAGCTGTTCGGTGGTTTCCGAAACTCCCCGTCCAGAAAATCAAGGGTAACAGAGGCCTCATTACACAGGAAAGTGAGCTTTTCTCGAGTAACCATTCTTTCTATAGGAGCTTCTTTCCAGAAGCCAGGTATGAGGCGATTCAAAGCATGCGCATACATTCTCCCACCCATCACATTCTTGGCTCCCGGGTACTTGCCCCTCTCCACTATCAGCACGTTAAAACCCATCTTTGCAAGTGAAAAGGCTGCTGCAGAGCCTGCCGGGCCTGCTCCAACGATTATAACGTCGAATCTTTCGGTCATGTCCTAAGAATCATATACCTTTAAACACGGCCTTTCTTTTCTCCAGAAAAGCGTTTATGCCTTCACGATGATCTTGGGTATTAAAACACTCTGAAAAAGAAACTGCTTCTCTCTCAAGCAATTCTTTAATCATCTGATTTTCATTGATCAGTTTTTTTGCCAGCTTAACAGCTACCGGTCCTCTGTGGGCAATGATATCTGCCGTCTCTAGAGCCCTCTCCATCAGTTCCTCATCCTTAACTACTATATTCACAAGGCCGATAGCTTCTGCCTCCTTTACATCCATGATGTTTCCTGTCAGGATCACTTCCTTGGCCTTTCCTGTACCAACCAGTCTGGTGAGTCGCTGGGTTCCCCCAAATCCCGGGATAAGACCTAGATTTACTTCGGGCTGACCGAATTTCGCGTTCTCACTGGCAATCCTTATATCGCAGGCAAGAGCTAATTCACATCCGCCTCCAAAGGCATAACCACAGACTGCCGCAATTACAGGCTTTTCCATATTCTCCACCATATTGAACAACCTGTTGCCGTACTCAGAAAAAGCCTTCGCCTCTTTTGCAGTAAACTCTTTCATCTCCTTAACGTTAGCCCCAGCACTGAAATTTTTATCTCCGGTTATAATTAAAACCCGTATCTGTTCGTCCGTCCCAAGTTCCTTGAGAAAATCTTCCAAAT
>JAWOKW010000028.1:0-25569 GCA_033854095.1 Candidatus Methanoperedens sp.
CAACAGAAGAGCTTGCTCCGCTTATCAGCAACAGGATAGTTGTCAGTGAAAGCGGAATATCCTCTCCTGACGACGCAGTGCGCATGATAGAGGCAGGAGCTGATGCGATTCTTGTTGGAACATCGATTATGCAGGGAAATACTTACGATAAGACTTACGAGTTAGTACACGCATTGAACAGGTAATAATTATGAAACAGGAACTTAAATCAACCAAGTTTGGCAGATACGGCGGGCAGTTCGTACCTGAAGTATTGATGCCTGCCATTGAAGAGCTAATAGAACAATATGAAAAATATAAGTATGATGATGTTTTTAATAAGGAACTGAATTATTATCTCAGGGATTTCGCAGGGCGCCCATCCCCTTTATACTATGCAAAGCAGTTGAGCAGAGAATATGGTGTTAAGATATACTTAAAACGCGAGGATTTAATCCATGGCGGGGCGCATAAATTAAATAATACGCTCGGGCAGGCGCTGCTGGCTAAATATATGGGCAAGAAAAGGATAATCGCTGAAACAGGGGCGGGTCAGCACGGCACAGCATGTGCAATGGCAGGTGCTGCATTTGGCATCAGGACTGAAGTATACATGGGAGCAAAAGATACGCAGCGGCAGCGCATGAACGTTTACAGGATGGAACTGATGGGTACAAAAGTGATACCTGTAAAAAGCGGTTCGCAGACCCTGAAAGATGCCATCAATGAAGCCATGCGTGACTGGACAGCGAATGTTGAGACCACACATTATATGATAGGTTCTGTAGTTGGTCCTCATCCTTACCCGACTATGGTGCGTGATTTCCAGAGCGTTATCGGAAAAGAGGTGCGCACACAGATTATGGAAAAGGAAGGCAGATTCCCGGATTCTATAGTGGCATGCACAGGCGGAGGAAGCAACGCTATGGGTATATTCTATCCTTTCATAGATGATGACGTGCAGCTTTTTGCCGTGGAAGCAGGAGGCAGCGGTATGAAGGTTACTGATAAAGAGGCACTGCACTCAGCATCGTTGTGTGTAGGTCAAGAGGGCGTACTTCATGGTATGCGCACAAAAGTGCTGCAAAATAAGTTCGGGCAGATACTTGAATCAAGTTCAATAGCAGCAGGTCTTGATTATGCTGGCGTTGGTCCTGAACTGGCATATCTGGCAGATATCGGGAGGCTCAAGCCCCGCAATTCAATGGACAGCGAAGCACTTGATGCGTTCCATGACCTTTGCAGGCTTGAAGGCATAATCCCCGCGCTTGAATCCTCGCACGCTGTTGCGTATGTCAAAAAAGCAGCCGCTTCTGGAGAGTTAGGCGATGTTGTTGTGATTAACATTTCAGGAAGAGGGGACAAAGACCTTGAGACCGTGCTGGGTTTGATGAAGCAGTCTAAAAAGGAGGGATAATATTGAGTTCATCATCGAATCAAACCATAAGAATAAGCGAAAAATTCAGTGAATTAAAAGCTAAAAAAGAAGGGGCTCTGATAGCCTATATCTGTACAGGAGACCCGACAGCAGAAGCCACAAAAGAGTACGTGAAAGCACTTGTAAGAGGGGGCGCGGATATCATCGAGCTTGGGCTTCCGTTCTCCGACCCTGTAGCAGACGGACCAACTATCCAGGCAGGGATTGAGCGTGCTCTGAACACCGGGATGACACCTGATATTTATTTTGAAACCGTCAGTACTCTTGGCGTGAATATCCCGCTTGTGGTCATGACATATTATAACCTCATATTCAGAAGAGGGCTTGAAAAATTCGTAAAAGATTGCGCCTCTTCTGGTATATCAGGCATCATAGTCCCGGACCTTCCGGCTGAGGAATCAGGTGAACTTGCATCTTTTTGTAAGAATTATAATATTGACCTCATTTTCCTTGTTGCGCCGACCACAACAGAACAGAGGATGAATAGAATACTGGCACAGGGAACTGGTTTTATCTATCTTGTGGCGCGCCTTGGTGTTACAGGGGCAAGAAATGATATAGCAGGCACGACGCGTGAATTGATAAGGCGAGTAAAGACCGGAACACCAAAAGCAGTGGGTTTTGGGATCTCAAATGGAAAGCAGGCAGCTGAGATCATACGAGCTGGGGCAGATGGTGTTATTGTAGGGTCTGCATTCGTGGACATTATCGCAGGAAAGAACGATGTGGAGAAGAGGCTTGAAGCGCTGGCGCGGGAATTAAAGGAGGGGATGAAGTGACGGGTTAATCTTAAATACAAAAACGTAAGTAATTAGTGGCTCTGTCGTTATTCAAAAGCTGGTACTTTATGTTTGTTACTAAAAACGCAGGGCGATAGATTCAAGTTTTGTGGTGGAGATCATGGTGAACACATATTTACTTGCAATTTTCCAGATACTCATCGTCCTTGCACTTTCACCTCTTTTAAGCGGCATCATTAAAAAAGTAAAGGCGTTCTTCCAGATACGCAAAGGACCGAGCGTTTTCCAGCCGTACTATGATATCGCAAAACTTTTGCGAAAAGATTCAGTCGTGTCTGAAAACGTATCCTGGATATTCCATGCTGCACCTATCATCTCATTTGTCGCTGTGCTCACAGCGGGCATGCTGGTCCCTATTTATATAATAGATATGCCCTTTGGCTTTGCAGGCGACCTTATCGCTGTTGTTTATCTGTTTGCCCTGGCTCGCTTCTTTATCGCCCTTGCAGCACTTGATGCAGGAAGCTCATTTGGGGGCATGGGGGGAAGCCGCGAGATGTTTGTAGCTTCCATGGTCGAACCTGCTATGATGCTCTCTATCTTTGCTATAGCGCTCAATGTGGGTTCAACAAACTTAAGCTATATTTCACAGGCAGTTTCAGCAGCAGGCATCGGCGCATTTTCACCCTACCACCTGCTCGCATTCGTGGCTCTCTTCATTATAGCGATTGCAGAAACAGGCAGGATACCTGTAGATAATCCTGCCACGCATCTTGAACTTACTATGATCCATGAAGCCATGATACTTGAATACTCAGGAAAGCAGTTAGCGATAGTTGAACTTGGAACAATGATGAAACAACTGCTTGTCTTTTCACTGCTCGCCAATATTTTTTTCCCATGGGGCATAGCAAAAGATCTGAGCGCAGCAGGGATCGCACTTATAGTTTTTGTAATAAAAATAGTGTTCCTTGGAATAATTATGGCAATGGTCGAGACTTCAACAGCAAAATGGAGATTATTCAGATTACCTGACCTGCTCTCTATTTCTCTTATGCTCTCATTCCTATCCATTGTCTCATTTATCATTGTAAAAGGAGGATAGAATATGTCTGAGCTTGTTTTTGGTTCTGGAATGATGCAGTTGCTTATTGCAATGATCCTTGTTTCAACTTTTCTGATACTTGGCTCAACCAGGCTTTATTCATGCGTGAGAGCCTTCGGGATCCAGTCGTTCTTACTCGCAAGCGTCGCAGCCGCAGTGGCATATTCAACCGGTAAATATGATATTTATATTGTAGCTCTGCTTACGCTTGTAATAAAAGCTGTAGTGATCCCGTATATTTTTATTTACATAATCCGTGAGATCAAAGTTAAAAGGGAGATCGCCCTCTATGTCAGTATATCGCAGTCGCTCATAATCGGCGGTGTGCTTGTTGTTATCTCATACTATCTTATCAGGTCGATAAGAATTATCACAGAGTTCTCAAGCTTTGCGCTCTCAGCATCCATGTCACTTGTTTCTATCGGGCTTTTTATCATGATAAGCCGCAAAAAAGCCCTGATGCAGATGCTTGGGATCTTGATAATGGAGAATGGTCTTTTCCTTGGCGCCATATCGCTGACCTACGGCATGCCCCTCCTTGTCGAACTTGGGATATTCTTTGATGTATTGATAGGCGCACTGATCATGGGCATACTGGTATTCAGGATAAATAAGACATTCGAAAGCATAGACACAGACAGGCTCAAAACACTGATGGGTTGATTAATTATGATAGAATATCTGCTCCTTGCTCCGATCCTTACAAGCATATTATGCTTTTTTTCAAAAACACGAAAACAGGTCGAGGCAGTAAGCTTAACAGGCTCGATAGCCACACTTTTCCTTGGTCTTTTCCTGGTTGTAGAGGTGTATAGATATGGTATTATCGTGACATGGACGGATGCCCTGTTCGCAGACGCATTCAGCGCCTTTATTGTTCTTATCGTCGCAGTCGTAGGTTTTGTAGCATCGATGTACTCAATAGGTTACATGGGGCATGAATTAAAACACGGAAATATGGATGAAAAGAGATTGAGAATGTATTATGGTCTTTTCCATATCTTCATGTTCACCATGCTTCTTGTGGGGGTGACAAATAACCTTGGTCTCTGGATCGCTATCGAGATGACCACCCTTGTCTCAGCACTGATGATGATACTTTATTCTAAAAAATCCTCTGTTGAGGCTGCGTGGAAATACATAATAATATGTACTGTGGGCATCACGTTCGCACTGTTTGGTACAATACTTACATATTTTGCAGCAGTAAAAATCCTGGGAGAGAATGGGGATGCCCTTAACTGGACTTCCCTCGTTGCAGTTGCAGACCAGTTTGACCCCACTATAATGAAGCTTGCGTTCATTTTCATCCTTATCGGTTATGGTACAAAGGCTGGGCTTGCTCCGATGCATACATGGCTCCCTGATGCACACAGCGAAGCGCCAACGCCTGTGAGCGCACTTCTTTCAGGAGTGCTCCTCAACTGTGCCATGTACGGCATTATCAGGTTTTACACCATATCCGTGAAATCGACTGGAGCGACTTTTTCAAGCAACCTGCTCATCATATTCGGGCTGCTTTCACTTGGCATAGCTGTTCCGTTCATACTCTTGCAGGAAGATTATAAACGCATGCTTGCATACAGCAGCGTTGAGCACATGGGAATAATCGCACTCGGTATAGGCTTTGGCGGGGTTTTTGGTATTTTCGGGGCTATACTTCACATGTTCAACCATGCAATGACAAAGTCCCTCATGTTCTTCGGTGCAGGCAATATCCTGCTAAAACACGAGACAAAGGAGATCTTTAACGTGAGCGGACTTGTAAAATCAATGCCATTCACAGGCACGATGTTCGTAATCGGCGGGTTAGCCATCACAGGCTCGCCTCCATTTGGCATCTTCATAAGCGAATTTACCATACTTACAGCAGGATTTTCACAGGGACATATGCTCGCAGCAGTATTATTCCTTCTTTTTATAATAATGATATTTGTTGGCTTTTTCAATAATGTCAGCAAGATGGCGTTCGGACTTCCAAAAGCAGGGATAGAGAAAGGAGAGGTCAGCAGATGGATGCTCAGTGCAATGGCGATACTGGCAGTGTTCGTGGTCGTGCTTGGAGTTTACATACCCCCATCCTTTTACGAGATGCTGATGAAAGTCGTCAATATTGTGAGATGATACCATGCAAAGTCTGGATACGATAAAAAAGGAATTTGGAAGTGATATTCTCAAAGAAACTGTTTCACATAATGAGACCTATCTCACAGTAAAAAAAGAAGCGGCTGTCAGGCTATGTGACTGTTTATATCACAATTTTAATGCTCCACTTATCTCGATTTTTGCGGTGGACGAGAGGCGGCTTGATGGATACTTTAAACTGTACTATGTTTTTTCGTTTGACAGGGAAGACGCTTTCATAATAATAAAAACAAATATCGATGAAAAGAGCCCACAATTCCACTCGCTCACGCATAAAATCCCGGCAGCTAACTGGTATGAACGCGAGATACAGGATATGTTCGGTTTGACTCCACAGGGTCATCCTGATCCCAGGCGTCTTATCAATTTTGAAGACTGGCCTTCAGGCGTATATCCGCTGCGAAAAGATTTTGATATAAGGACAAAACCAGAGCGTGTGAAAGGAGAATACGTTTATCGAAAGGTCGAAGGCGAAGGAGTGTACGAAATACCAGTAGGACCTGTGCATGCAGGTGTGATAGAACCCGGGCATTTCAGGTTCAGCGTGGCAGGCGAGCCTGTGCTCAACCTTGAGATAAGGCATTTTTATACACATAAAGGCGTAGAAAAGCTATTCGAGAATCTTTCACTTGACAAAGCAGTGTTACTTGCAGAGCGCGTCTCAGGTGATAATTCTGTGGCTCATGCCGTAGCATTCTGCCAGGCAGTTGAGAGAATAGCAGGCATCGATATTCCGCGGCGTGCAAAATATATACGCATAGTGCTGCTTGAGCTTGAGAGACTTTATAATCATCTGGGAGATATAGCAGGCATCGCTACAGATGTGGCATATGCTTTCGGCGCAGCGCATGCGAACAGGCTCAAGGAAAATATATTGCAGTTGAATGAGATCGTTTCAGGAAGCAGGCTGCTTCGTGGCATGAATACAATCGGAGGTATAAGGCGAGATATCGGTGATAAGAAGGATACAATATTATCCGAACTCTCTTCTTTTAAGAATGATTTCATGGAATTGATGGAACTGCTTTTTTCTACATCATCGGTCGCAGACAGAATAGAAACCACAGGGCGCATTTATAATGATATAGCAAAAGGACTGCATGTTGTAGGACCTGCGGGGCGTGCTTCCGGGATTGATAGGGATACGAGGCGAGACCATCCTTATGCAGCATATTGTGAATTAGAGTTCAAGGTGCCTGTGAACAAATGCGGCGATGTGAATGCCAGGACAAAGGTGCGGGTTGATGAAGTATATGAATCCATAAGCATAATCCAGCAGGCACTCTCCTCACTTCCAGATGGAGATATTAAAGCGAATATCAGGGAAATCCCTGATGGATGCGCCCTTGGCTACACAGAAGCGCCAAGAGGAGAAACAATTTACTGGGTAAATATCTTAAATAATAGGATAGAGAGATGCAAGGTACGCGACCCGTCTTTTTGCAACTGGCTTGCGATCGAGTACGCTGTTCTTGATAATATAGTCCCGGACTTTCCTATAATCAACAAAAGCTTGAGCTTATCCTATTCTGGCAATGATATGTAGGAGGATATATGCTGAAAATCCTGAAAAAAACTTTTAAAACCGGCACAGTAACTACAGATTATCCCAAAAAACAGGATATTGCACCTGTAGGATTCCGGGGAAAACCGCAGCTTTTACCTGATAAATGCACGTACTGCGGTGAATGCGTATCTGCCTGCCCGCCTGGTGTGATAAGTCTGGCTAAAAATGAAAAAGCTCTTACAATATCCTGCTGCGGCTGCATATTCTGCGGCAGGTGCGAGGAGGTCTGTCCTTCTAATGCCATCAAGCTCACGCAGGAATATGAGCTTGCTTCAAAGACAAAGGAGAGAATCAAAAAAATCTTCGGGCGATCGCTGCACATACGCGAGGTGGATGCTGGTTCATGCAACGCCTGCGAGGTCGAGGTAAATTCTTTATCTAACCCGATTTATGATATCGAGCGATTCGGTCTGCATATCGTGGCTTCCCCTCGCCATGCTGATATGCTCCTTGTCACAGGTCCTGTAACGCGGAACATGGAGCTTGCGCTCATCAAGACCTATAATGCCACGCCTGAGCCAAAACTTGTGGCTGCGATGGGGTCATGTGCTTGCAATGGGGGGATTTTCGGGAATACTTATGCAAGCGGGGGCGGAGTTGACAAATTCCTGCCTGTGGATGTGTACATACCGGGCTGCCCGCCCAGACCGCAGGCTGTGATATTCGGTTTAATGCTGGCAATTGATAAGCTTGAGCAGAAGAAAGAGACCCCGTATTTAAATACGGGGATATCGAGGTAAAAACATGACAAAATACGAGATTTTAGTAGCCACCGACGGTTCTGAATATGGAAGGAAAGCAGAGATCGCAGCTATGAAGATCACACGGTCGTACAACATCCGCATGGCTGCGATGTATGTGGCTGTGGGAAGCAAGGACTCTGAACGCGAGGAGCGCGTGGCAAAAGGTGAAGAGGTACTGAACCGCGTGGTAGAGACAGGCGCAGAGATGGGTGTCGAGGTGAACAAGCTCTTAGTTGGAGTAAGCTTGCAGCGAATGCCGAAGCAGGGCGCACAGGCAGAAACGATAGCTAAAGCGATCTTAGATGCTGCTGGGAAATATAAGGTGCACACCATCGTTCTTGGAGGTAAGGGCGAGTCCGAAATCAATCCAGAGCTTGGGAGCGTGGCGCTTGCTGTTGTAAAGAAAGCCAAATGCACAGTGCTTGTGGCGAGGTAACGGCAGTGATGTTTGACTGTTAATTTTAAGATTTTGGTTTTGGAAATATTAAATAATTTAAACCTGGGTCCAGTCGAGCTGAAGTCCATCAAGGGTCATAAGAATTATTTTTTGCTTTATACCTGGGAGTTCATAAGGTAAGTCTTCGTAGCCTATATACAGTTCATCACCCTCATTAATCTCTGGAGGCGGGTTGATAACCTTACCAAAAAAATATTTCTTATTTGTTTTGGTATCCATGACCACGACATTTCTCCATGCTTTAGCCTGCGCGATACGTATGACTTTACATTTCCTTTTGACTTTCTTCAATTTCTTTCTAATTCCGCCGATATCAGTTTCGATTGTTTGAACAACATCAATATCTTTATCATTCATTTTATGCACCTAAGGATACCTTGATATACCTCTTTTATGTATTAAAGTTACTATTAAAGGTGATTTGATATGGGACTTCCTCCCACGAAGCGTCATTTAATAGAATTACTCCACAAATTCAAACTTACCTATGAACAGGTCGGAAAATATTCAGGAATAGACCCTGAACGAATCAAAGCAATAAAGAAAGGTGAAGAACCAACTGAGGAAGAAAGTATAAAAATACAACAAACAGCATATTCCCTTACTCAGCTTCTCGAGAAAGATGTTGGGGAAACGATGGATTAAATTTTCTGCATTATCTCTTTCAATTTTCCAATTTCTCCTTTCTTGCCGCTCACAGGCACTATCCTGTCAATCCACTGCCTCCACGGAGGCGGCATGCCAAGGCGCAACGCAATTCCATCAAGCGTTTCATCTACGTCATTGACCTTATCCATCTTATTTGCAGCCACAATAACATCGATATTTAACTCCTGCAAAAACTCGTAAAGTTCAACCTCTACAGGTATTTCCTCTCTCCCTATCCACCTATCCACGACTTCAGCAAATGAAGTCGCATTCACTACCATCACAGCAAGCACGATATTCTCTGCGTTATCCTCTATATAATGAACAATATTATCCTTGATGGCTTCCTGGCTTTCATCTGATACTCCGCTCATGAACCCGAATCCTGGCATATCTGTAATCTGAAAATCCCGATAAGTGACATGCAGGGGTTTTCTTGTTACACCAGGGCGCCTGCCAGCAGGGAGTTTCTTGCCTGTGAGCGCGGTGATAAGTGTGGATTTGCCCACATTCGAGCGCCCTACAAATAGTATCTCTTTCATAAAAGTTCATGTAGTTACAGTGATTTTCTGTTGCTGGATATGCGGGTACTCCTCAATAGAGAATGTATAGACCCCACTCTTATTAAATGTGTATTCAAAATGTTCACCCTGATAGCGCATGAGCCCTGTTCTGCCTGTCCACAGCCCTTCATTGCTGACGAGAGTGAGCGGAAAATCATAACTATCATCATTCATCCATCTGACCATGTCCCCGACTTTAATAGTGAAATTCAGTATATCAAAGTCAGAAGGAAGGTTAACAGAAGAATTCCCTCTAACTGCCCTGGCTCTGTAAAATCCGTAATCACTGTCAATCCAGATTATATATTTGGTGAATGACACAGATGGTGTGGGTGTCAGCACGGGTATGAGAGTGGGTTGAACAGTTGATTGAACAGTTGATTGAACAGTTGATTGAACAGTTGGTTGAGCAGTTGATTGAACGGTTGTCTGTACAGGCGCCTCTGTTGGCGCAGGCGTCCCGACTGGTTTCTGAACACAACCCAGGAAAGCAGATGATATAGTGATAAAGATTATTACGAACAATTTGATGGTTTTCATACCCTCACTATATTACTGTTAGTGCTGTTGATAAATAATCTTATCGATTAGTTCGTCGCAACTTTCTTATTTGTCTTTTATTATACAGGGTTATGTAGAGAACTATCGTATGGCAGACCTGATTATAAAAGGCGGAAGTTTATTCCTCACCAACAGTACCTTTCTTGATAAAGGAGTTGTGGTTATAGATGAGGGCTTAATAACATTCATTGGGAAGGAAACAAAGGAAAAAGCTGACAGAGTGATTGATGCAAAAGGCTGTGCTGTCTTGCCAGGTCTTATCAATGCCCACACACATCTACCCATGACACTTTTTCGTGGAGCAGCTGATGACCTTGCGTATGAAGAATGGATAAAAAATATCCAGAATGCTGAGATGAAGCTGACCCCTGGCGATGTTAGAGCTGGCGCGGCTCTTGGCGCGCTTGAGATGATAAAATCAGGCACAACGACTTTTGCAGATATGTACATCCACATGGATGAAGTGGCAGAGGTCGTTGAAGAAACAGGTATAAGAGCAGCACTTGGATACGGGATGATCGAAGGGATAAATGAAGATTCAGAGTCAAAGTTGAAAAGCAGGGAGAAATTTGCAAGAAAATGGAACGGTGCAGCAGATGGCAGAATTACAACCATGTATGCACCTCATTCAGCTCTGTCCTGTTCAGAGGAATTCTTAATAAAAATTAAGGAAACAGCAGCAAGGGATAGCTCAAGGATACATATCCATGTGCTTGAAACAGAACATGAAATGCATTCAATGAAAAAACGATACAGCATGTCTTCAATAGATTTATTAAACAGTATCGGATTTCTTGGGCAGGATGTGCTTGCTGCCCACTGTGTCAGGTTATCTGATAATGAGCTTGATATTCTGAAGGACAGGAAGGTCAACGTAGTCCACTGTCCGACAAGCAACATGGTTCTTGGAGTGGGTATTTCGCCCGTTCCTCTGATGCTTGAAAAGGGCGTGAACGTTGCGCTCGGCACTGACGGATGCGCTTCAGGCTTGAACCTTAATATGTGGAAGGAAATGAGGAATGCTTCGCTTCTTCATAAGCTCAAGAACCCACAGACCATGAGCTCATCCACAGTGCTCGGGATGGCGACTTCAAACGGCGCAAAGGCACTGGGTATAAACGCTGGAGCGCTCAAGCCTGGATTTTTAGCTGATGTTATTCTTTTAGATCTGAAAAAACCGCAATTCATATCATCGAACCCGATATCAGCCCTCGTCCACGGTGCAAGCGATGTGAAAACCACAATAGTCAACGGAAAAATACTGATGGAAGATTATAAAATGGGACTCGA
Organism: Candidatus Methanoperedens sp.; assembly: GCA_033854095.1. Classification (GTDB taxonomy): domain Archaea; phylum Halobacteriota; class Methanosarcinia; order Methanosarcinales; family Methanoperedenaceae; genus Methanoperedens. The sequence goes on from JAWOKW010000028.1 coordinate 11,237, forward strand.
CGAGGAAAAAATAGTCGAAGATGCATGGAAGGCGATAACAAATATCAGGAATCTTTAATTACAATGAAATAGTTCAAGGTTGCAAGCGGCGGGAGGAGCTCCCGCTGGGATGTGGCTCGTAAGGGCTGAACCATAAAACGCAAGGTGACTACAATGAAATCAATGTACGCATATATAAGAGATGCATGGAAGAAACCTGAGGAATCGTATGTGGATGAACTCCTGTGGAGCAGAATGCAGGAGTGGAGGCGAGAACCCTCTGTGACGAGGGTTGAACACCCGACGCGGCTTGACAGAGCCAGAGCCCTTGGCTATAAGGCAAAACAGGGGATTATAGTCGCACGTGTAAAAGTAAGACGCGGCGCGCGGCGAAAATCAAGATGGCAGCGTGGAAGAAAGACCAAAAACATGGGTGTGAACAAGATAACAGCAGGAAAGAGCATACAGAGCATTGCGGAAGAGCGTGCTGCCCGAAGATACCCAAATATGCAGGTGCTGAACAGTTACTGGGTAGGGCAGGATGGCAAACACAAATGGTATGAGACCATTCTTGTGGATACAAGCCATCCGTCAATCAAAAGTGATAAGAACCTCAAATGGCTTGGAAATAATACGCAGAAAGGGCGTGTCTTCAGGGGAAAGACAAGCGCAGGAAGAAAAGGCAGAGGTCAGAGGCGAAAAGGCAGAGGGACTGAAAAGACAAGACCCAGTATAAGTTCGCATCAAACCAAAGGCAAATGAATCTACATAATATCACGTTCCGGGCTATAGTTGCAGCCACTGAAAGTGAGGATAGGGTAAAGACCGCCCTGTCGTTTTTTCTTTTTGATGACGAAGTGAATGCTATTGCAACAGAGGGGCATTTCGGGAATCCGATTACCATCCTTCAGTCGCAGGTCCGAGGCAAGAAATGTGCTCAATTCATTGAACTTTTAAAATCAAAGCTGCCCGAACATGAGCTTGCAAGATTGAAAAACGAATGCTGCGAGAGGATAGATGATGATTGCTGCTTCCATATCAGGTTTGATAAACAGGCTGCTTATAAAGGCATTGTGAGACTCGCAACTACTACAGATACAATATCAGCCGAGCTAAAAATCAAAGCATATCCCGCAAGGCGTGAAAAAGCCATAGAGGCTGCTGAAGCTATTCTATCATGATCCGTCTTGGCAAGATTGCCTTTGCTAATTGCGATTTCCCGTATTATGCCATTGAACACAGCAGGATAGAAACTTCTGGCATCAAAATAACCGAAGCGCATCCTGTAGAGCTTGCACGCCTGCTGTTTAATGGAGAACTTGATATCAGTCCGATCTCTTCGATCATGTACGGGAAGCGAAATGATCTTCTCATATTACCCCGCCTCTCAATCACTTCCAATGATTTTACTAAAAGCGTGCTAATATGTTCAAACGGTAGCACAAGCCTCACAGGGCTTGAAGGAAAAACGCTCTGCATTCCTGAGACCACAGCCAGTTCAGCTACCCTGATAAAGATTATACTGCATCAAAGAGGCGTCAATGTCAACATCAGGCAATGTCGTGGGACGGATATTGGACAGATGTTAAAACACGGGGATGCCGCTCTTTTGATCGGCGACAGCGCAATCCACGCCATAGGACGGTATCAGATTATAGCAGACCTTGGAAATGAATGGAAAAAGATGACAGGCAAAAAGATGGTGTATGCGCTGTGGGTCGTGAGAGAAGATTTCGCGCGAAAACATCCAAATGAGGTAAGATACGTGCTGGATGCGCTAATACGGTCAAAGGATTATGCTTACAAGAACGTTAATGAAATAGATAATTTCATCGGAAGAGAGAAAAAGATCGACTGCGGTTTTATGCGTGAATATCTCCATACACTGAACTATGATTTTGACAGCGAAAGCATGGAAAGCCTGAAGCTCTATTTTAAATATGCAAAGGAATGTGGGGCTGTGGGTGACGTGGAACTTCGGTTTTTAAAGATTTGAATGGTGCATATATGGATGTCTCTGAAATTTGGGGAATAATAATAGATAAGCTTGATTTTATTGTTGGGCTTATTATCGGGTTTGCTGGATCAATAATTACATGGCATCAAAGACAGGTGGAACTTAAAAGTAAACTATATTATCCACTTTTTATTGCCTGCTATAATTTGCTTCTTATTTTTGATGAAATTAAGACGATTAAGGACGATGAGGAGCAGGGCAGCGAACTTTACAACGCTGCTCTCAAGCATCTCGATGATATAATGAATTCCTACGGAACAATTACCAATTTGAAAAGTAAATCCAGAGAACCTGAAAAGGATTATTTGAATATGTTTTTTAAAGTTAAACGAATCGCTGACCTGAATCAAAATGCAATTAATACAAGCTGGTCTAAAGCTACAATATGGTTCGAGTTTGGAAAGGAAAAAAAATATATTGAAGGTAAACCTGACTATAATCTTAAGATCGATGAATTTAATGGTTTATACAACAATTTATTAAAATTGAAAGAATTATGTGAAAAGAAAGATAAATCTTTAAGGGGCCGAAAACTATGAGTGAGAAAAAACAATTTTGGATAATATTATGGTCTACAGAAGATATTACAATTGATGACGTTGATTTGAAAAGATCAATTGAAAGTGATGCGGATGCAAAAGTTGATATATTAACCCTTGAAGATCTCAAACAGATGGATTTAGGAAAATTAAGAAGTCTTTTGGACACATTTTCTGGGAAAAGCGCTCTCATTGTAAGTCCATCTAAAGAACTGGAAAGCATTGACTTCTGGAAACTTGGTTTTGCTATGGGAAGAATGCCTTTTCAGATGGAAAATAAAAAAATAGTAACGCCAATAATTGCTTTTGTAAAAGGAGATAAAAATTCTTTTTTTAATGAGATAAGTCAACTATGCCCTAAGATCGTCGAAGATCCAATCGGAATAAAAAGGGAAATGAAAGCATTAATGCAAGAACTCGGCATCAGTACAATGTTTGATGTTGCAGAGTTTAGGTCTGGTAAAAAGCTTGCTGATAAATCGGGGCAAATCTAATGTCTTCTAATGATTTAGCTGAATTGCTGGAAAAAGGTAATACTGTATCTAATAATAGCGATTATAAAAAAGCAATTGAATACTATGAACAGGCGCTTGCGATTGCACGGAGTGCTGGAGATAAGCTGAATGAAGGCTACTGTCTTGGAAACATTGGAAATGCATACTCTTGTCTGAGCGAATTCAAAAAAGCAATCGAATACAGTGAAAAAGCATTGGCGATTGCACGAGATATGGGAGATAGGTGGGGAGAAAGTGGATGGTTGCGTAATCTTGGAAATGCATACTATAGTTTAAGTGAATTCAAAAAAGCAATAGTATATTACGAACAGGGACTGAATATAGCACGAGATACTGGAAATAAAAGTATGGAGAGCGGCAACCTTGGAGGTCTTGGAAATGCATATTCTGATTTGGGTGAGATCAAAAAAGCAATCGAATATTATGAAAAAGCGCTGGACATAGCACGAGATACTGGAGATAGATTTGGAGAAAACACTCAGCTTGGAAATCTTGGAAATACATATTCTGATCTGGGTAAAATCAAAAAAGCAATCGAATATTATGAAAAAGCGCTGGACATAGCACGAGATATTGGAGATAGATCTGGAGAAAGTTTTTGGCTTGGAAATCTTGGAGACAGATACTCAGATCTGGGTGAAATCAAAAAAGCAATCGAATATTATGAAAAAGCGCTGTATATAGCACGAAATATCGGGAGTAAATTTTTAGAAGGAGTTTGGATTGAAAATAGAGGTGAAATCAATCTAATCCTGGGTGAATGGAATACATCTTCAAAATTATTTTCTGAATCATTAAAGTTATTTGAAAATATAGAAAATCCAACGAAACAGGCTGAGGTTCTAACATTTATAGGTGAGTTGCAGATAAAGTCCGGAGATTGGGAAAGTGCAAGGATGAACCTTAATAAATCTATTGAAATATATGAAAAAACAACACCCCATATGATTGCAGATGTACTTGTGCATGTCAGCGAATTGAATATTTTAGAAGACCTTTTTAATGATGCATATGTAAATCTTAAAAATGCCTTTAATATAATATCGAAATATGAACTAAACCCAAAAAAAATTAAAGTTCTAATCGAATGTGGGAGAGCCAAACTCACTGAGTATGAAAGAGATGGCGAAAAAGAAAACATTCAACAGGCGAAGGGTCATTTCGAATCTGCTCTAAAGCTTGCAGAGAGATTTCAAGGACCCTTATATCAGGGCATCTCGTTACGAGAACTGGGAATTTTATATTCCAGGGATCATCAGAAAGATAAATCATATAATTCTTTTAAAAGATCATTAGAACTTTTTCAAAAAATAAATGCAAGATACGAACTTGCCAATACGTATCTTGAATTTGCAAGAACTTTAGCCGAAAATAATGAATTAATGAAATCTGAAGAAATGGCAAAAATATGTGCATTTGATTGCTATAATAGAGGTTTTAAAGAATTAGAAATAGATGCATATATACTTTTAGGAGATATTGTCTGGAAACAAGACAGCTCTCAATTCGGATATTATCTTGAAGCCTTTGAAAGAGCTATTTTTAACACAAGAATTTATGTGAAAACATTTTTCCTTTTAATAAAAAAAATGAAAAAAATGGATAAAAAAACTAATATTGAATTTATAAGTTCGTTGAAGATTATTAATAAAGAAATCCAGATCAATTCTTTCTTAAATTCATTACTGTTAAAAATCCAGGGTAAGGAATATATTACTGAGGGGTTGCCTGAAGAGTTAATTATGGAATTAGGTGACTTTGAGGTTGCTTAAAAGTCACCCACAATTCAGGCAGATGCTGCTGCAATAACTCATTACTGAGGCATTCTTCAAGCTTTTTTCTTTTTTCAAGCGCCCTGCCAAGCGGCTTTGCAAGCAGCCTTTTTTGATATTGGAATTTCAAAATTCATGCCCACACGCCTTTCGCAGATAAATCTCGGCAAAGCCGATAAGAGGCGAATCCCATCTGACCTCTGCGCCAGCTTCTTCAGCCTTCATCAAAAGCTGAATCTCTCCCTTAGTTGGCAATCTATATATCTACCTTCTTCATAATACGCCAGAATTAATCGGAGGATGCTACTATTCGCGGATACGATGATGACAGAAGAAAGACGATTTTCCTTTCAATTGCATTGATTGGAGGAATTATAGGCGGCTTTGCTCTTGATGACTTTGTCCGGGGTACAATCTGGACAGGACCCCCGCAGCTGTATATAATGACTGTACCAGATAACATCGGCGCTGGCAAGATAACAAATGTCACATTCATAGCATTTGGCAGTGGTGCTGCGGTCAATAAGACCAATATTACGCTTGATGGTGCAGCGCTCGGGCATGGGGAAACAGATGCTAATGGTATGCTCGTGCTCGCAGTAAATGCCACCACGAATGGCAGCATCAATGTTACTGCTGAAAGACCTGGTTTCAAGAATGCCACGTCAGTTATCACAGCTACATCGGGGCTTGATATCAGCGTCTCTCCAGCTTATATAACATCAGGCACTGCCACATATGTAACTTTTTCAGTGACTGCTGTTGGTAAGCCTGTGACAGGCGCATCAGTGAATCTTTCAGGTGCCGGAGTAAACATAGACGGCATCACCAATACTGACGGTTTGCTAATTGTGCAGATTAACGCTCCAAGTACAGGTGCGATCGTTTCAACTGCCAGAAAAGAAGGATATGCTGAAGGCTCAACTATTCTGACCTCAACGAGCCAGCAGACACTGAGCGTTTCTTCAAGCCAAAGTGCTGTAACTGTTGGTGTCCCACTCTTTATTACGTTCACAGTAACTGCAGGTGGGTCTCCAGTTGTTGATGCCCAGGTAAGCCTGAGCGGTCAAGCTACAGGAAGCGGGACCACAAACCAGCAAGGCAAAGCAATCATTCAGGTCACTCCGCAGGCAGTGGGCACAATAACAGTGTCAGCCAGTGCTCCAGGGTATGCCAGCGGTTCAACCACAGTCACTTCAACTGGCACACAATCCTTATCCATAGCTTCAAGTCCAACGTCAATAACAGCAGGTGTGCCTGCGTATGTCCTTTTTACTGTCACGAGCGGCAATAATTTCATGAGTGAAGCCAATGTCACGCTCAGCGGCGCAGCAAGCGGGAACGGAATCACCAATCAGAACGGACAGGCGATATTGCTTGTGAACTCAAGTGCCGGCATAATAACCGCATCTGCAAGTAAGAGCGGCTATTCAGGCGCAAGTGCCACTATCAGCGCGGTTGGGCAACCTACTCTGAGCGTGAGCGCAAATCCATCCAATATCACCAATGGCGTCCCAGCATACGTAACCTTCACAGTGATAAGCAGTGGCACTGCTGTCAGTGGGGTCAGCGTAAGCATTTCAGGAGGCGGTATCAGTATAGATGGCATGACAAATTCAGCGGGTCAGGTAACGCTGCAGCTTACTGCGACAAGTTCAGGAGCGATAAACGTCGTTGCGCGAAAAGCCGGATATATTGATGGGCTGGCGACGTTAGCCCATTGAGCAGAAAGCTTTTACCAATCCTTGACGATACAACGTGTCATGAAGCGCACTTATCATCAGTTTCCTCAAAAAGCCGAGTTCGAACAGAAATACCACTTCAGGGCAGACCTGCCTTATATCGTCAAAATAATGGCAGGTCTTGATGGACAGTTCGGGACTTTTACCACAGATTCACCAGACCTCAAAGGGCGCATTATAAAAGCAAAGCGGACTATAAATGTTGATATCACGAATAAACGGACCGATTTCAATTCACTTAATAAAAATACCCTTGATTCTGTGCTTACTGATGTAGAAAACGAAGGCACGATTGATTTCAGGGTGAAACTTAAATATTCATACCTTGATGAAAAATACAATCGTCAGCCATTCAAAGGAGACTCTTATCTTGTCCGCACAAACCTTGAAAATGGTGTACTTACGTTAATGGTGCACCACGTCGATGGAATGGGCAGAACTGAATGCGGAAGAATAGCAGATACCATTGTTGATGCCATAGTACGCTCCCAATGTCCGACCTGAAGTACATTGTTTCAACGCCCTTCAAAAGAAAGGGAAAAGAATCGCTCAAAGAAAGCGAGTTCGTGCTCGCGCTCGCCATCGATCTGGCATGGTTTACTCCGGATCAGGCAAAAAATATATTGAACAGCGCAGAGAAAGAAGGACTTATAAAAAGAGATGGGGAGATGATGCATCCTGTATTCGATGTATCGGCAGTGGAGATTCCTTCTGGATTCAAGCCCCAGACAGACGTTCTCGAAAAAAAAGCCTTATTTGACAGGGTCATCGAACGTATAATGCTCAGCAGCGGCTCAGATAAAAGAAAAATAATATCACTTATAAATAAAAAACATGAACATCTGTCCAAACTTGTTAAAATAGAGGTCAGTGCCATCCTGGTCGCACTCGAACATGGAGTACAGGTGGATGATTTCATCGAAGAGGAATATGCATCTCTGATCAATCCTCTATCTTCTTCTTAAAAAGCTCAATAAATTCATCAAAATTCGTTACAATTTCACTCAACGCAACTTTGATCGCTTCTATAGGATCTGTGCCATCTGTTCTTACAAATAACACGGGATCGCTTATCGTAGGATGTTCTATGTCGTATGTCGCTATTTCAACGTGTTCATTATTTAACAGGGTTGTCTTCAACATGTTCAGCAGGGTATGGGTTTCACCAGCGACCTTGATTTTTATCTCGTTCTCTGTCTTACTTACGATTGTAAGTTCCATGATATCACCTATATAATACCAGTCCCATAATCCTGCGATAACTTTCTTGTCTCTGTTCTTTTACATTTAGGACATTTAAGTTTGCCATTCTCTGCTTTCAGAACAGTTCTGCAATTACCACAGTAAGCCTTCATAACACCCAGCTCTTTATTCGCAGTGGTGAGGCGCATGTTCTTAAGATCTATCACCTTTGCTTTGACGATATCAAAAGGCGCGAATTCGTAGTAAAGCTCTTTAACGTATGCATCCTTGACATTTGAAACATGGATTGCAGCCTGATCCACATTGATAATTTCCCGTTCGCCCTTTCCTTTAACCCCCGCGATTTCGACCAGCACAACAGATTCTTTTATATCACTGATCCTGCCAATAACAATGTCTCCTACCTGCAGATTGGGGGGCGTATTTGTAACAGGGAAAACTGAAATGGAGCGATCTTTATTGTTTATCTTTACTATGCCGGTGGCTGCAGCATAGATATTGCCTTTATCTACGTAAGTACCGCTCTTTGGTATAAATTCCTCTGATGTCCCGATAAGGTCCCCAGGCAATGCGAGCCTGTCTTCGGTTTCTTCCTCAGTTACTTCCTGTTCTTCTTCGATTACATCCTCTTTTTCTTCGGTTTTCTCCTCTTTAACATCGTTTTTTCCGAGCTTTCTGCGGCTTGTGACTTTCTTTCTCTTTATTCTAATAGCAATCCCTCTATCTCGTTTCTATTCTGTACATCTCTACTTTTATGACCTGTATTTCTTTTGTATGGAACCTGAATGTTCTCTTAATTGGAAAATCGATCAATCGATGTTCTGTTATGACTGAAGGGCTAATGAATTTTTTTATGAATTCTGTACTTCCGGCATTGTGTAGGGAGTAAACCACACTGCTTAATTCGAGGGCTTTCCTCAAAAAAGGGCGGTCGCTTCCTTTCATCTGTGCTCCAAAGGGAGGATTCATCACTACAGTATGCACTTTTCCACTTACATCGTTTATATTGCTGCATACGAACTCAACATCCACGTCAAGCCTTTTTGCATTTGCCCGTGCAGTCTCAAGAACGTCTCTATCATCATCAAAACCTATAACCTTTTCTGCTCCAAGAAGTTTTGCCCCGATTGCAAGGATTCCACTGCCGCATCCAAGGTCATATACCGTATCTATGATATCACCTTTCATGAGCGCAAAATGCAAAAGTTCTGCTGCCACTGTTGCAGGTGTGGAGTACTGCTCTTTCGATGGTTTCGGAGAGCCTATGCCTGCAAGCTGTTCCAGCAATATCTCAAGATGTTTTCTTCTCATGATGATTTTTTAGCCATGAAGTGTAGCGCAGGCAGCATGGATTCACCATCTGCGCTCACCTGCTCCAAATATTGCCTTGCAAGCGTCTTTATCATTTGCCCGCCTTCTTCTTTTTCTTTTTTAATAAGGTTTCCGAGCATTAAAATGTGCGATCTGGTAAAATCCCTGGGTAAGAATATTTCACGTTTTACAGTTTCAATGATGATTTCACAAAACCCACACGCATAGAGCTGCCCGCTTATATCATCGAATTGATGGGAATATAATACGCCTGCACTTCTCAGAATCTCATTGAAAAAAAGAGTTGATCTCTGCGCTTCATTCTGTGGTATCCACAGGTTTATCATAAAGGAAAAGACCGAACCCCTGTCCAGTATCCGTACCACTTCTTTGAACACAGAGCCAAGTTCATCCGATGGAACCAGGTCAAGGTAATGATAAGAAACTACAGTATCAAAAACACAATCTTTGAACGGTAAATGAGATGGCTTCATGAGAACTGCATTTGCAACCGCATTTGCAACTACATTTGCAGATGCACTTGCGGCAGGTCTCCTGGCAGTAATACCTGAAACCTCAGACTGAACTTCTTCCGAAAGCAATCCTCCAATATCAAGTACACGTGAATTCGGCTTGATGTTTGACCGTTTGATGAATTCCTGTCTGTCTTTTGCTGCGTAGGGCATATAAAATAGATAGTATCGCTGTACTTATTATCAAGACTTTCGTATATCTAGGGTTTGATTATATTTGCGATAAGTATATAGGGTTTAAGGAGAAATTTATTATCAAGTCGTTTACCTTCAGGCTCAAACGGTCTTGAAAAACAATTTAATTCTCTGCTTGAAACCATGTAAAGCCGATTCGAGATGGGAATGAGACGCAGTAGGCACGGATTGTACCGAATTTACGCTTGTGGAGACTCCAGAAGGTAGTCATTGAAACAAGAAGCCCCTTCCGAGATGAAGGGGAAGAAATCACAAGCCATGACGTTCATCTTTAATGAGATTATGAAGTCCCTTCACTTGCTGGCAATAATACTGGCATCAGTGGTAATTCTCTCGTTGGCTGTTGTACTGACCCGACAGGATGTCCTCTCACAGGAGACCGTGTACATACCATCTTCATCACTTTCTATCAGCGACGTGGATGTCAAGCCTGTTGAAGCAACGAGCGCCCAGATAGAAGTGAATGTCACAGCCTACATTAATCATGCTGGCGGTAAGACCATGAACGCTTCCATGCTTATCAGGGCAATAAGCAGCGATACCGGGCTTCTGGGAACACAGGTTTCTGCCACTATACCTGAAATAGAATCCCAGAAAACAACAGCGGTTTCCCAGAACTTAAATATTGACAGGAATGGAGGTTATGACCTGAAACTTCTTATTTTTGATAACGGCAGCATCGTGGACAGCGGCGTGGTGAATATCAGGGGCTTGAACGCCATAATACCGTTCTCAAAGAGAAGCGGGGTAGTTCTAAACAATATTGACTTTACTGTCAGCAATGTATCAAAAGGAAATGTTGCTATCAGGTCTGATATATACCTTGAAAATAAAGGCTCTGAAGCTTCAGAAAATTTAAAAATGTTCGTCAAAGCAAGAGAAGCGGCTTCCAACCTGCTCGCTGATAAAACCGGCACCGACACAGGTATTATTACAAGCGAAGCAACTGCGGTCAAGAGCGTGCAGCTTGTTGTGCCTGACGGATACAACTACATGGTCGTGGTAGAGCTCTGGAGAGGAGATGTTCTGATAAATTCCTGGGAAAAGCCTGTGCTTCTTGCTCCTACAAAGACCATTCCAGCAGGGAGCGTGGAAAAGAATGTAAACATCGAAGTTTCCAGGTTCCAGCGGGAAGGCGGCATGTCTGGACAAGTACCAGCTGCAATGCCTGCTTCGACTCCAGGCATAAAAGCACCTGGGTTTGAGGTGTTGGCAGGTATAATAGGACTGATAGCTGTAATTGCATTAAGAAGGAGACCGCCGGTGTTGTGAAGATATACCAAAGGAAAAGTTCCTTGTACGGGAGTGTAACGGTCTAAGAGCCCTTTATATCGTTACCAAAGTCGCTGTTCCCAATACTCTCTTTCACTCGCGTTCCTTTTTTTACTGTGACCTCAGGCCATATCCTGATAGATGAATGAATCGTGGCTTTTTCTTCTATTGTGACCCTCGGACCAATGACGGTGCCTGTTTCAAGGATGCACCCATCTTTTATTATAGTGTCATTATCCATAACTGCGCCTGAAATCGCAGTGCCAGCACCTATTTTAACATTATCAAATATATATGATGAGAGGATTCTTGAGTTATTGCCAATAGTGCAGTTTGAGCCAATGGACGTGTATGGTCCTATCAATACATTATCCCCTATAGAAGTGTTCTCTCCTATCACTATCGGTCCAACAGCAGCAGAATTTGAACCCAATATTACATCGTGCCCGATGTCTATTGGACCTGTGACTTTTGCATCTTTAATGTCAAGCCTGCCAGAAATCTTTGTGCCAGGCATCTTCTCAAGCATCCATCTGCATGCTTCCCTGTAAGCCTGCGGGTTGCCTATATCTGTCCATCTTCCGTGCACGAGGAAGCCGTTGATATACTCACCTTTTTTCATGATTTCAGGAAAAAGGTCTTTTGCAAAATCATATTTTTTCTCAGGTATCCATTCTAAGATTTCAGGGTCGAAGACGTATATGCCTGTACTTGCAAGATTGCTGAATATCTCGCCAGGACCTGGTTTTTCAAAGAACCGATTAATCCTGTTATTGACGTCCATATCTGCGATGCCGTACTCACGCGGGTCATCGATTGGGATTAAACCTATGGTCACAAGGGCATCGTTTTTCTCATGGAAGCGCACGAACTCCCGAAGACCGAGGTCCATCACATGGTCCCCGCCCACAACCATGAACGGTTCGCCTTCAAACAGTTCCTGTGCATTTTTTACTCCGCCTGCTGTTCCCAGTTTTTCTTTTTCATGCACATATTCGATATGCACGCCATATATACTGCCGTCACCGAGGGCTTCTTCTATCTCCCCGCCCAGATAACCAAGGGTAAGCACAATATCATTAAAACCTTCCATGGCAAGATGTTCGACAAGATGCACAAGCGAAGGCTTATTCAGAAGAGGAATCATCGGTTTTGGTCTATCAAAGGTCAGGGGTCGAAGTCTAGTTCCTTCGCCGCCGCACATGATACAGGTTTTCATTCAAACACCTTACTTTCAGGCATATAAGAGCACATAAGATATACTGTTTGTTAATAAAAATATCGTTTCTGCAAAAAGCTCTTTAACAGGGTGCACAATAATTCATTTAGCGATGCCGAAACTGTTCCTCATTCCAATCATCAGTGTTTTCGATGTACATGATGCTGCTTTGAGGGACTGGCTTGGAAAACTTGATGATGCAGCTATCCTGCACCATCTTGAATATCCTTTCAGGCTTTCACGGTTTTTCCCCGAAAGTTCAAGGCGAGCGCTGGCGAGCGCGGATAGAGCCCACAGCGAGGTTTTGCGTTTGCTGGATATCATCAATCCTGATGCTGTTCTCCTCGATATTTCTATTGACTTTATCGAACTTGAGAACAGGTACAACAAAAGGCTTATCTCGACCAAGCAGTTCTGGGCTGAATACTATGAAACTTTTACTCCAGTGAAAGGATCGCAGGCTATATACAATATTTATATTGAAGGGATTATCGATAAGATTGGAAGGCTTATCGAAAGTAAAGACAGGCTCCCATTGAACCTTGTGTTCTATGGGCTGGACATTAAGTTAAGAGAAAAGCTTATCCCTGTGTATGAGGAAGCTTTTGGTAAAGATGGTGAATTCTCACTGCAGGCTGCAAGGATAGTAAATGAAATAGCATCCTTTCATGAAGCTCCAGAGCATATCTGGCACAGCCCGATGAAAGCAAGACAGAACGCAGTTTTATATGAGGAGACAGAGAAGTTCTACAGTGAGCTTCGAACAAGGCTTGAGAGATTGCTCAGCTTTAAGGTCAGGGATTATGTCGTCAAAAGCCTGCAAAAACCAGCACTGGATTACCGCGCTGCGTATGAAAAATTCATGGATTGTAGAATAAAGGAAGATAAGATAGCGCTCTTCAATATCCTTGCGGGGCTTGATGTTCTTGTCTCCCAGGCTGATTGCACAGTGATCGCGATACTCTGCGAACCGATGCAATATTCAGCACTCTTCAGCGCCCTAAAAAAAGAAAAAGAACTGGTGCGGCATGGAATCACACTCAATGATATCGATATTACAGCATTGCTTGATAAAATGAAGCCGTTTACCCAGAAGAGTATGATGATGCAGCATAATTATGAGATTGCATTGAACATCCTGGGGCTGAGCTTCACAACAGCAAAAACACGCTCGCTGGCACAATAAGTATTTTTTCATTCTCAAAGGAGATGTTCTGATATAAGTCTCACGTATGTAACCAACTTATGCAGGTATGAATAGACGTATATCTGACAAATTTACAGAAACGGGTTCAAAGGGGCAAGAAAGCTCCCGACTTTCAGTCGTGGAGATGAATTGCCCCTTTGAAACAGGTTGCAATACTTTCACCATGCTTGGATTAGCTATATATGTTTTCGCAATGAAGTTATTATCATCAGACAAGCTGAAATCGCTATCTGGTGCAGTGAGGTCTTGAAGTTTTGAGAATTCAAGACTGATAGGGTAACTGGTTGCGGACGCGAGCGTAAAACCCGATAAGACAATATGCGTCATGTTAGAATTAAACAAAAACTGTTGTATAGGGCGGGGCACGCCCGAATATACGCTTGTAGAAATCGAAACCTCTGCTGTGTTGTTCTCAAACATGGTAAGTTTTGGTCGATGAAGCAAGAATCTTCCGACTTCAGTCGTGGAGAGTGTCAATCTACATCAAGTATCAGGGAGATCATGCCAGCCCTTAGCCAGTTCAGAAATAGCAGTTCTTCGAATATTAGAATTAGTATCATTAGCTGCTCTGTCCCTGATTACAGCAAGAGTATCAGGGAGATCATGCCAGCCTTTAACCAGTTCAGAAATAGCAGTACTTCGGACATGAGAATTAGTATCATTAGCTGCCCAATCCTTTACTAAAGCGAGAGTATCAGGGCTATCATGCCAGCCTTTAGCCAGTTCAGAAATAGCAGTTCTTCGAACATAAAAAACAGTATCATTGGATGCCCAATCCTTTATTAAAGCGAGAGTATCAGGGAGATCATGCCAGCCCTTAGCCAGTTCA
>JAWOKW010000029.1:0-3542 GCA_033854095.1 Candidatus Methanoperedens sp.
CCTATGATCGGTGTCGCTTCTATGGAACAGTAAGAGCAGAAGACATCGCCTGTATAGAATTCCAGCCCGCGGATTAAAACTGAAGGCAGCTCTTTTCATTTGATTGGTATTAGCCGCAAAGCAGCGCATCACAACTATTTTTACAGATCTCACACTCAAACTCACGTTTTCTAAATGCCGTGCGCCGGTGCATAGCCCCGGATGACTCGCTGGTATATGGCTGGGCATTCGCCCAGCGTCAGGAATTGATTGATGGATGAGGTTCAGGATACTGACCTGTCATATGGGAATGAGTATACGCAGCCTCAGCGTGCTTCGCACACATCGGCTGCTGCAAAATAGTATTTTTCTGGATACATGAGCCTGTGCGCCTCGCCCGCCCTTCGGGCGACCTCGGTGTGAACAGCAACTGCTTTTGATTTTTCACTTTACTGCATGGAAATCTTGCGGTTTAACCACGAAGAGATGCTAACCCATGAGATTGTGGATGCAAGGATGAACCTCTCTTCAACAAAGGAGTTGTACCGTCATAAGTTCCACATACGAAACTTCACCAACTTTGTAACCTCATATAAGCATGGAGAGGTGCATAGCAGACGATTTTATATGCTTTTATACGGTTTATATCTTTTTAATATTTTATAGGGGTTATCAACACATACCAAGGAGAAAAATGTTAATAAATCCATAACAGCATGTTTAATAATATTGATGAATGCAGGTGTGGTAATGACTAAGTCCAGACGAATCGAGGAAATGCGTAAAGCATTTGCAAAACGTGACATACAGGCATCAGCTTTGGCGCATGCTCCGGAACGTATCGCGCAGGCTGCCAAAGAACAGCACGGTGGGGCGAGCGACCAGTATATTGTTAACATGGTCTATGGCGGGCTGGACGGCATCCTTACTACCTTTGCAGTAGTCAGCGGTGTGGCTGGTGCACAACTGAGCAGCAGTATCGTTCTTATCCTGGGCATGGCCAACCTGTTAGCAGATGGTTTTGCGATGGCCATAGGCGCTTACCTTTCTTCCAAGAGCGAAAAGGAGTATTACCAGCGTGAGTGGCAGCGAGAAGCCTGGGAGGTTGAACATTTCCCAGAAGGCGAACGGGCTGAACTCTACGAGGTTTATCGAAGCCACAGTTATTCGGAAGAGGAGGCACGCCGCCTCGTTGATATCCAGGCCCGCGACCCGCAGAGGTGGGTTAAAGCGATGATGATCAACGAGCTTGGGATGCTGCAAGACGAACGCAAGCCATTATTCAGCGCACTGGCTACGCTTGTGTCTTTCATCCTGGCTGGATTCATGCCGCTTATCGTCTACGTGCTGGGATTGTTCTACCCGATTTCTTCGACTGAAGCCTTCACAGTATCCGTTATATTATCGGCGTTGACAATCTTTGGGCTGGGGGTTGCAAAAGTAACTGTTACCAAATTAAACCCCTTAAGAAGCGGCATCGAGATGTTATTGGTCGGTGGACTGGCAGCGAGCGTGGCATATGTGGTTGGCGCGTTGTTGAGAAGCATTGTTGGCTAGGGTTAATGTCCAGCGACCTGCTGGGTAAATATAGTATATTTTGCGGCTCATTAATTCATTCCTCAAAACCAATTTAGACATACCCAATTCTATTATTCTTCTTTATTTTATCAAAGAAAGTTTCAACTTCTTTCTTTAGCTGCTGAAATATTGCTATGTCCTTAGTATCGGGCCGATCACATAAACTTGCAGCAACCCCTTTATAATACCATTCCTGTTCTTCTTTCCTTTTTTCAGTAAAACGTTCCCATATTTCATCACCATTTTTTTCATAATCGCTGGCAATAGTTCTGATATTATGGAGTTTATCAGCACAGGCTACAAGTCGAACTTCTTGAGAAGCAGTTTTTAAGAAATCTATAGTATGCGTCTTGCGTTCTTTCCATGGCAATGATTTGTCTGGCTCAGAACATCCATTTACAATGTCTGCAACTTTATCACCAAATTTTTCACGAATACACTGCAACGTTATTTTTGTATCTTCTACTGTATCGTGGAGTATGCCTGCTGCAATAACTTCTTCGGAACAGCCGGCATGTGAAAGAATTAAGGCTACTGAAATTGGATGCACAATGTAGGGGCTATTGGTGCCCTTTTTTGTCTGATTTCGATGAGCTTTGAAGGATAGTTTAATTGCAGAATCAATCAAATTAACAGATATATCTTCTTCCAGAAAATTTATTTCTTTTAAATCCTCTAATGTTCCACGTCTTACTATATCATGGCAGTTTGCACATAATTTGACAGTATGGTTGTCATTGGGTTTTATATGATGATCTTGAAGAACTATTTTTCTATTATCGTTGCATACGATACATGTTTCTTTTTTTACTTTACTTTCCAGGGCATATAGATGTTCTATTTTTTCTTGTTCCCATTGTTTACCTTTAATCTTCTGTGCACCTTTCTTTGCTCCTTTCTGTCGTCTCATTGTATCCCGTGCCTTTTTTGCAGGACTTTTTTGTCTCATTGTTTCCCATGCTTTTTTGGCAGGAGTCATTTCATCCATGATAGTTTCAACTCTATAAAACAATTAAATGAACTAATATATAATGCCATCTGCAATTAATCAATAAACAATTTATAGCATTAGAGAACATAATAAAATATAGAAGTTGATAGATACTGTTAACGATAAATAGGAAACAAGGGGGAATTATGTCAAGAAAGGCAAAATCAGATAAAAAGCCGAAGGACATTGAAAAGTACAACAAGGAAATCAAAGCCAATGAGGATGCTCTGGAAATCAGAACTGCTGATGGATACCCAGTTGAAGCAGTAGACCTGAACGATCTGGCGGAATTATATGATTCGCAGGGCAGATATACAGAAGCTGAGCTACTTTTCAAGCGGACACTGGCAATATTGGAAAAATCCCTTGGCCCCAATCATCCCGAAGTAGCGAAATCCATTAACAATCTGGCGGTATTTTATAAATTGCAGGGAAAATATGCTGAGGCAGAGCCACTATACATGCGGGCACTGGCAATTGCGCGTGATATCCATGATAAGCGCAGTGAAGGAAGTTCCCTGGAGAATCTTGGGGATGTATACAGCAATATCGGGCAGGCTGATAAGGCTATTGAGTATTACGAGCAGGTGCTTGTGATCGCACAGGAGACTGGGGACAGACCGAGTGAAGAAAACACCATCCAGAATCTTGGGCTTGTTTATAGCAATATCGGACTGATTGATAAAGCCATTCAGTATTACGAGCAGGCGCTTGCAATCGCATTAGAGATCGGGGACAGAAGCGGTGAAGGAAATGCCATCGATAACCTGGGTATTGCGTATAATCGTATCGGGCAGATAGAGAAAGCTATTAAGTATTACGAGCAGGCACTGACAATTGCGCGCGATATCCATGATGAGCGCAGTGAAGAAAATGCCCTGGGAGGTCTTGGGGATGTATACAGCAATATCGGACAGGTTGAGGAGGGTATTGGGTATTACAAGCAGGCACTGGCGATCGCACAGAAAATGTGGGACAGAAGCGGTGAAGGAAA
>JAWOKW010000030.1:0-2985 GCA_033854095.1 Candidatus Methanoperedens sp.
TAAAAGCAGAAATGACAACAGATCATTCACCACAGTCTTTTCATGCAAAAAACTCCATTTCCCTTTAAGTGTTTCAATAATTCCTCCAACATTAGTCTGACCATCGCATAGCCTACAAATTAGAGACCCGGAGGGATTAATAAAAAATGGAATATAAGTATCCGGATGCACGCCTGCTATTTGTTCACCTCCATCAACCCAATGTTTTGAATGCTTTCTCACCGGATGCTTTTTTAAATAATCCTCTAACTTTAATACCAAAGGTTTTTTTTCATCTTTAAGCTTTACTTCATCTGGTATTAAGTTTTGTTCCTTGAGTACAGTGCCGATTTTGTTCACCATATCTGTGTACATATCTTCGGCATGATTAGACCATAATGGAAAAATTGTTGCGACTCCAGGGGAGTCGTAATCATTTTGAAGATCCATATGCAATTTCTATACTTACTCAAATCCTCATCAGAACTGCGGCCCGGGATCGGGACCCCATATACTATGAGGAATAATTACACGCGGAACATGAACCCGAATTATTATATTAGACCATATCGGATAGTATTTTTCAATCTGATCAACAGGGATATCTTTTAATTTTTCGGCTACCATTTTTGTAACCTGCTCCTTTAATTCAAGGCTTGCGATTGCTCTGTCTTCAGCTTTAACACTTGAAGCTCTGACAAATGCTTGAGCAATGCGTTTCGTTAAATCGGGGTTATCTGCTAGCATATTCAGAATAGCCGAAGTTGTTTTGAGTTCTTGGATATGTTCTTTTGTTATCTTGAATTCAGGAAGTTTCCTCTCCGTAATTCTTTCTGGCTGATCTTTTGATTCCATATACTCACCCTTATTTTTCTCTATGCGTCATGATTGGAAAGTATCGGAAGATCGAATTAATCTGAAATTTCTTTCACATCAATGTAATTCCTGAACACTCTTAATCCAGACGCATACGAATTGTTATTTATATTTTTATCTTATTTAAGTTTTTTGGTTTCGTTATCTGGATGCATCATCCAGCCATACTATAGCATGAAGATGGGAATTAATAAACTGCTCTTTCTGAGTCGCAATAACCTTACATCATCATGCCTGGGGGCATGCCAGGAGGCATACCGCATGGTGCGCCGCCTGCGCCGCAGGCTTCCCCTTCAGAGCCGCCTTTGGCTGCAAGCACATCATCGATTCTCAGTATCATAATAGCGGCTTCAGTTGCAGAGTTTATAGCCTGTGTCTTCACGCGAAGTGGTTCAATGACACCATTTTCCCACATGTTCTCGACTTTTCCTGCGAACACATTGAGACCGCCATCCTTAGTCCCGCTTTCATGCTGGTTCCGAAGTTCTGCCAGCATATTGATCGGGTCAAGCCCAGCGTTCTCTGCAAGGGTTTTCGGGATGACCTCAAGTGCCTGAGCGAACTTTTCCACAGCAAGCTGCTCCCTGCCTTTTAGTGCAGCAGCGTATTCCTTTAACTGCAATGCAATTTCGATCTCAGGCGAACCAGCCCCAGCGACCAGCTTTTCATCTTCAATCGATGCACCAACAGCTCGAAGTGCATCTTCAAGAGCAAGTTCAGTACTGTTAACCACATGCTCTGTACCGCCGCGGATCAATATCGATACAGCTTTTGGATTGCTGCATTCTGTGATGAAAAGCATTTTGTCCTCGCCATGCCCACGGATCTCTACAAGTCCTGCGCTCCCTATGTCAGAGGACTCAAAATCATCAATACTTGTGATGAGATTTGCTCCAATAGCTCTGGCAACCTTGTCCATGTCTTTTTGCTCAACTCGCTCAACTGCAAGAATGTTCGCTCTTGCAAGGAAATGCTGTGCAATATCATCGATGCCAAGCTGGCATAGCACGACGTTTGCTCCAGATGCTGCTATTCGAGCTACTATATCCTGAACGATCTTTTCTTCCTGGTCAAGGTAGTGCTGGAGTTCACCCGGGGTTGATATCTTAATCTCAGCCTCAAGTTCCATCTTACTGAATTCTATAGGTCTTGTGACAAGTGCTATCCTTGCGTCCTTCACCTTACCTGGCATGTTACTGTGCGCTTTGTTTTTATCAATGACGATCCCTTTTACCAGCTCGCTTTCATTAAGGCTTTTGCCTACTTTTTTCTCTATTTTTATATTATTGATATCAACTACCTTTTTCCCATCTTCTTCATCCACGATGGATTTTATCGCTGATACTGTAATATCTGCAAGTTTTTCCTTTGAACCTTCAGCGCCTTTCCCTGTCATGGCTGTTTTTGCGATATTGAGCAGCGCCTCATCATCATTTTCTGTTATTGTGTGCGTGATGTCCTTCAATATCTCAACTGCCTTTTCTGCAGCCATCCTGTAGCCGCTGGCGATGGTTGTTGCATGCACATTTTGCTCAAGCAATTCCTCTGCGCGCTCAAGCAATTCTCCTGTAAGCACCGCGCCTGTTGTTGTACCGTCCCCGACTTCATCATCCATTGTTTTAGCCACTTCGACAAGCATCTTTGCAGCAGGGTGTTCAATGTCCATCTCCTTAAGAATGGTAACGCCATCGTTCGTGACCGTGACATCCCCGCCGCTTACCAGCATCTTGTCCATGCCCTTTGGTCCAAGCGTGGTCCTCACAGCAGCAGCAACAGCTTTTACTGCCATGATATTGTTGTTCCTGGCTTCTTTACCGCGTGTTCTCTCAGTACCTTCCCTTAAAATTATAACAGGCTGTCCGCCCAGTTGTGTTGCCATAAATGTCATCCTCAGATATTGGTATTTTACGGCAATTATATATAATCATATAAATGTCGTATTCGATTAGGGTAAAACAATGTTTGAAGTTCTATATAAGAATTGCGCTGTATAGAAACAATTAATAGCCATATTGGGCATCTAAACCTGTTTTAATACAAAGGGATTTTGATGAAAGACCATATAATAAAAGACATAAACCTGAAAGACGCAGGAAAGCAGAGGATCGAATGGGCGCGAAGGCATATGCC
>JAWOKW010000031.1:0-5752 GCA_033854095.1 Candidatus Methanoperedens sp.
AAGATTATGAAGGTTTACCCGAAACCAGCGAGTCAATGATCTACACTGCTATGTGTCACCTGATGATCAGGCGGCTATCACGCATTCAAGCTTCAAGCTAATGGAGGAATATTCAGACACGCTCTTATAAATATTCAGCCCGACTTTGACCGCTTCCCTTCCTGGAACAGACTGGTTTCCTTCAGTTGAAGCAATGATAATCGTTTTTCCGGACGATGAAGGACCGAACTCTTTAGTTAAATCCACCTTGATTGTTAAGATGTTTCCATCTACCGACATTTCAACGTTCTTCATACTTTTGTTCTCCTTCTATATTGTTCAGTATTAATACCATCCATCTATGTCTACCTTTTCCCTTTTTCTCATTAACCTTTCCATACTGTTCTTAGAAGGTATGAAAATTATAAAAAGATTAATGCACGAGAAGGAGCACGGAGGACAATGACAGCTTCAGCGTAATCTATTTACCCTACCTTTACCTTTTAAACAGCCGTGAAAGCAGTAATCGGTTTAGAAGACGGAACATTTGTCAGAGGAGATGGATTAGGAGTAGAAGGCGTTGTACAGGGTGAGCTTGTTTTTACTACCCAGTATACAGGTTATTAGGAAGCTCTGACCGATCCATCATATAAAGGTCAGATACTCATGTTTACATATCCGCTCATTGGCAATTACGGCATAAGTGGTGAGACCTTCCAGTCAGGAGCAATGCAGGCAGAAGGATTGGTTGTGAGAGAAGCATGCACTCATCCTTCTCACTATAAATCCAGCCGTTCAATATACGAATTCCTGAAGGATGAAGGCAAATCAGGTATAATGGGAATAGATACGCGCATGCTCACCATAAAAACAAGAGAACACGGTACAATGAAAGCAGCCATAATCGTCGGAGATGATGACGGCGAAGAAGCTGTCAGGTTAGCAAGAGAACAACCCGATATCGGAAGTCTGGATTTAGTGGATATGGTCACATGTAAAGAACCATATCAGGTAAAAGGACATGAAGATGGGGGAAACATCGTGCTCATGGATTTTGGTGCAAAGAGAAACATCATCAAAAGCCTGAACAGCAGGGGCATCAATGTCACGATCGTACCTGCCATGACGACAGCAAAGGATATTCTGAAATACGAACCAGATGCCATATTATTATCCAATGGACCTGGAGACCCGCAGCAGGCAACCAACGGCATATCCGTAGTAAAAGAGCTTGCAGGGCAGCTTCCTATTTTTGGTATCTGTCTTGGTCACCAGATCATATCTCTTGCTCTCGGAGGAGAGACCTATAAAATGAAATTCGGACACCGCGGGGCGAACCAGCCTGTAAAAGATATGGAAAAGGGCATTGTATATATCACGTCGCAGAATCATGGTTATGCTGTGGATGAGAGCACAATCGATAAAAAAGAAGCTGCAATAACACAGCACAATGCCAATGATGGTACAGTTGAAGGGCTTGCGCATAAATATTTAGATATAATTTCAGTGCAGTACCATCCTGAAGCGCATCCGGGTCCGCTTGATACAGAGAAGCTATTCTTTGACATGGTTGCTGAGAAAACAAGGACCATGAAGATAAAAGTTAATTAATCTTGAAAATAATAAAAACTAAGATTTCTTGATAAACATCGCCTTTCCAGCTTCTTCTAGCTCCTCATCAGATAGGTCCTTTATATGTGTAGCCAGCATCCAGCGGTGTCCGAACGGGTCAACAAGACCGCCGGCGCGGTCGCCCCAGAACGCATCCTCAAGGGGCATCATTACCGTGGCACCTGCGGAAACAGCCTTCTTAAAGACAGCATCGACATCTTCAACATACACGTACATGCTCACACTTATTCCGCCTCCTGACGATTGGGGTGAGAAGACGTTCATTTCAGGGAATTCAGGAGACAGCATCATTATCGAATCGCCGATCTGAATCTCAGCATGTACGATGCTCTCATCAGGCCCGTGAAAGACCCGGCGTTTCTTTGCACCGAATGCCCTTTTGTAAAATTCAATTGCTTCAGCCACATCGCGCACAATCAGAGCAGGTGTGAGCGAATGAAAACCTTCTGGAATGGCTTTTAATTTCATACTAACCTCCAAATTTTTATTCACATAATTATGGTTGGTTCTCATTCTGTGACATCCTCCCCTTGCTTTCGCAAGGGGCTTCCTGCTTCAGCGACTACCTTCTGGAGTCTCCACAGGCGTCAATTCGGTACAGTCCGTGCCTACTGCGTCTCGTTCCCATCTCGAATCGGCTTTACATGGTTTCAAGCAGAGAACGAAATTGTTTCCCAAGACCTTTTGAGCCTGAAGGTAAACGACCTGATAGCAATGTTATTTCAAAAACTTATATACTTATCGCAAGGGATATGATTTATTCCCTCAATTATCCTATATCCTATATCATGGACTTTGTGTCCTGTGCCCACACCCTGAGTAAACTATATCTCACATAGTAACATGATAATAAAGTCCAATATGACAGATGATAAACTCTCAATAACAGAGCTTGTACTGACTGCATATCTTTATAACCGGTCAGATGAACTTGGAGTGGATGACCTCCCGCAGAAAATACGAAAACATTACTGGAACGAGAAAGAAAAAACAGTAAAGCGTCCTATCTATGTCACTGAAGGCGACATAAAAACAATATACGGTCTTGAGAACATAAAAAACAGCACAAAAGCGCTGCCTTTTCTTGAGTTCGAAGAATTCGGGTCGCAAATAAAATTGACTGTTTTCGACCTCGCTGCAAAGTGGTTTGCAAAGCATCCTGAAGGTGTTGAAATAATCAATGAGAACCCTGTGCTTGCATCATTTTTTGAAAATTATGATTCACTTCCTGTAAGCTTTAAAAAGGCAAAAGCATCTATCATGCCAAAAGAGAGCGGCAGGGAATGGATAAACTCGCTTATCAAATCCATAGAATCAGAGAAAGGGTCTGAAGATATGCTGAAGCTCGTTCATATCGTTGCTCCTGAAGATATAAAACAGACTTTGAAAGACCTTGTTCTCACAAAGGAACAGGAAGACGAGATCGAGAAAATGGCAAAAGCCATCCAGTACCGCGATTATCTTAAGCGAATCGGTCTGAGGGAAATCGGGAAGCTCCTGTTCGTTGGTCCGCCAGGCACAGGAAAAACCTCTACAGCAAGGGCACTTTCCGGAAAACTTGGGATTCCTATTGTGGAGGTAAAACTTTCCCAGATAACAGACCAGTATCTTGGCGAAACTGCCAAGAACATAGACCGCGTTTTTGAGCTTGCAAAACGCCTGAATCCGTGCATACTTTTCATCGATGAGTTCGATTTTGTGGCAAAGGCGCGTGCAACAGATGAACACGCTGCATTGAAAAGGGCTGTAAATACACTTTTGAAAGCCATAGATGAGATAAGTCTTGTAGAAGATGGTGTTCTTCTTATAGGCGCAACGAACCACCCCACGATTCTTGACCATGCAGCATGGAGGCGGTTTGATGAAATCGTTGATTTCTCACTCCCTGACGAAATGATGAGAAAAAAGATACTTGATATCGTGCTGCGTGACATCGAAGGCAGTTTCGATACATCTGAAATCGCAAAGAATACCGAGGGGTATTCTGGTTCAGACCTGCGACTTGTCGTCAGAGAAGCTGTGCTCAATGGTCTTATAACAGAACGGACTGTCCTGACGCAGCAGGATTTAATGCGCGGGATAAACGAATTCAATAAGAGGATGCCGCTGCGGACAATGGATGAAGCGAAATGAAAAGCGTTGCGCCGCTTTACTTCGCAGACACGTATGGCTTCGCCATACGTGGATACCGCATAAATCGAGGTATCGCTTTATGAAAATAACGCTTCTTGGGACAGGCGATGCTGTTGGTACGCCCAAGATCGGCTGTTCCTGTCCTGCGTGCATGGATGCACATGCAGGCGGGAGAAGTCGAAGGCTTCGTTTTTCTATTTTAGTTGAATCTGAAAATGGAAAGCTGCTCATCGATACAAGCCCTGACCTTCGATGGCAACTTTTAAAAAAGGGCGTCCGCCGCATTGATGGGGTGATATGGACGCATTCTCATTACGACCATTACGCAGGTTTTGGCGATTTTCACCGTATCCAGAGCGGCGTGAATGTGTATGGGCTTAAAAACACACTTGACTATATATTGAATTATCTCTACTTCATGAAGCCTGTGAGGCATGATGTAAACTTTTATGCACCTTTTGAGCTCGTCGGCCTTGAGATAACCTTGCTTGAGGTCACACATCCCCCACTTTCTGAATCTGCGGGCGTGGTGATTTCTAACGGGAAAAGTAAAGTCGTGGTTACAGGCGATACAACAAAGGACATTCCTGACAAAAGCCTCAAATTCATGTTCGAACCTGACCTACTTATTGCAGATGCCATTATCCCGCCAAGAGGAAAGGTGATAAAACACATGAATTCAAAAGAAGCGATGGAGCTTGCATCTTTTTTGAAAGCAAAAAACGTGGTACTCACACATCTAAGCCATAATTTTCCTCCGCATGATGAGTCTATAAAAGAGTGGCCTCTTGGGTATGACGGGATGGAGTTTGAGTTGTAGAAGAAATCCAATTAGCTTTTTGGCTTAAGATCTATCCCTTTTTTAGTTATGACCTGCTCCCATAAAATGTAGATTGGGTGCTTCACCGAAAGATTTAAATACTTTTAAAATTTATTTTTATGAAATAAATTTCAAGAGTGTTTAAAGGAGTCTCCTTTACAGACTCCCTTAAAAACTATTTGGGTAAAGAGAATGTCTCGCTGTGTCTATTTGGTAGGTGAAAAAATCATTAAACTCATTGATTCGAAAGATGCAAAATTGGATTCAACACCACTTGAAGCATCAAGATATGATACCCATAGCGATTTTAACCCGCATTATGAATGTAAGATGGATAAGGCACACATTACAATGATTGGCACTTATCCAGTTTTCATGACATATACAAATGGACTTGCCGGAGATTCTCCACAGCTACCATTGCATATAGCAGCTCTTTTAAAGATGAATGCGAAAATCAATGAATACTGTCTTGTTAGGCTATAGTAATCAATCAACTTCTCATATGGCAAATCCAGGTCACTGCTGAATAAAATTACATGCGATCTTGCATGGGTTTTGAGATTTGTTTTAACAATAATGACAACATTTAGCATTTGAGGGAACAGCTTATGCAACAAGGTCATTTGATAGATTTCGGTTTGAATTGATTTTTCAAGGGTAATTTCTTTCAAATACTCTTTTGGAATATTGTTATAGTTGACCCTGTCACCGTATTTTTTTCTTGCACCACGCCCGCTATATTTACCCGAATAAGGAAAATATAGCACAGAATTACAACGAAGTTTGGAAATCAAGTGCAGCTCACATTGTTTAACCATTTGCAAGACATTATTATTTCCAAATGCCCCATCAAACGCGATATAGATAACAGGAGTGCAATTTCCGATGTTCTGCATGAGTTTTTTTGCCTGATTTTGTCACAACAGTTTCATCACCTGCCATAATGAAAACATCATCAGATGATAGAAAACAACGACGAATTAGACACCAGTGAATTTTAGCCCATGCAATGGGAGTATTAAAAAATCGTTGAACAGTACGATAACTTCCACCTTCTCCTGCCCAACGGGAAATACCAAGCATGGTAACTCGACCGGTCATGGCTAATAGTGCTGTCGCGATGACATTCAACTGAGCTAAAATTTTTTCGCTTAGATAGATTTTTAAACATTCAAGATGTACATT
>JAWOKW010000032.1:0-9049 GCA_033854095.1 Candidatus Methanoperedens sp.
CAAGCATCATCGTAACTATCGAATTTGGCATTTGCAAATTTAAATGGTGATTGATTTCCAAGTTGTTCTTGAGGTAAAAAGATGTTGTAATAAACCATCCTGACTTTTTCTCGAAGAGTTATGGATTCCGAATCAGATTTCAAACTTTTTTTCATGAAATAATACCAGTAATGTCGTTTTTTAATCATTTTGCACAAAGACTCAGCCCATGGATTACCATGCGAACACGTACCAACAAAATGATAAACATACTCATCACATTCTACCTCTTTCAGGAACCTTGTAATAAATGGCTGAAAATGAATGTATTTTGATGGGGACATTATACAAACTAACTGTGTATTAGATTTACTGAAGAGATTTAATGTGGTATTAATAGTAGTCGTATGATGTCGTTTGTCCTCGATTGCAAATTCTTGTTTTGGGGATACTATTCCTTTTTCCACAACAAGACTATTATCCATTTGAATTATTTGGTATGTATGTTGCTCTTTCCATGTAGTTAGTCCGCCTTCTTTTGGAGTTCTCCCCTCATTTTGCAGCAAATCTGCGTTCATCTGCGGTTCGTTTTTCAGTATGGTACGTTTTTAATCCGCAGATGGGCGCAGATAATTGTAGATGATAGAGGTCGCTTCGTTTATTTTTTAACCGCAGATGAACGCAGATAAACGCAGATAACGGATTATATAGCCTGCGCCCGTTTTTGCTTATAGGTGGTTGCTTAAATGCCATTCACTATCCTCTTAATTCATCAGCAGTTCGTTCATTTTTATCGTAACAGCCTTTGCCCCGGTTATAAGCTCCTGGTCAATCCCATCCACCACAAGCTGCGGAAGTTTTGAAACTTCCTCGCTCCCGATGTCTAACCTGTAAATAACAGCCTTCTCTTCCCCTGGCTTTAAGGAAACCTTCCAGAGATAATCAATCTGCTTCCCAAGAGGGAGCTTTTTGGGCTCAGGGCTTGCTGAGCCGATATTGTAAGGCAAAGTCTCATGAAGATTGAAACTGTGCGTGCCGTCCCCATGGTTTTTCAGGCGTATCTCGACCTCACATCCCTTTCCATTCTGCGCCGCAGTTCTCTGGATAAAAATATTGCCCATGATCTTGGCGACCACAGGGGTAATATCAGGTGCAGGAAGCTCAAGTATCTCTCCTACTTTTTTTGCTATGCGGGGAAGTATCTTCTGGATGATCTCTTCTTTTTCCCTTCTTCTAAGGAGGTTATCCTGCCTTGATAAATAGAACTTGAGCCTTCTGCCTACGTCTTTTAGCGCAAGTTCTATCTCTTCAACGAGCTCAGGGACATCTGCTACTGCTTCTTTTGATTCAGATGTGAAAGGGATATGCGTGGATGCAACGTGCACAAGGATGATGGCAGGACCCACTGGAAGCGTATCTCCAGGCTGGTCAAGAGAATAATTCTTCCATTTGATATTCTCAACTGCGTGTGTGATTGCGCAGGCTCCCTGCTGGTAGAGAAGAGGTACCCTGTTAGCAAATCGCAGGATCTCGACCTTTTCTTCTTTTGGGAGATTGCCGCCATAAGCTATCCCCGCTTCAACCTGGAATGGATGACCGCTGTGTACAGCAGCAGGACGCGTTGCGGTCTCAATAAAATCGATGGTATGCTCTTTTTCAAGCCCTTTGCGGATCAGTTCATCTGTTATAGGGGAAAGACAATCAGTAGGAGGGGGCAGTATTTTTACAGTGCTGAACGCCTCATGCAGCCTTTTTGCTTCATCAAGCGTTATCGCCTTCGGGTCTTTTTCGATGCCAATGCCTGCCTTTTTAGCTATTTCTTTTGCAGTCTGGGGTCCTATGCGTGAAAACGAAGCCCGCAGAAAAGAGGAAAGTGTGTCGATCTGCGAATACCGCAGCATCTTCATCAGCGTCCCAAGCTCGATGCCCCGCGGATGCGGCAGTATCTCCTTTGGCTGCGCAGGCATTTTATCAGTCGCCCGCTCGAATATGATCTGATTGCTATCAGGCTCGATCAGGGTTATACGTGCATGAGGATTCACTATGGCAGTATCTCTCAGATATTCATAAACCGACTGTCTCCGTCCCCTGACATACGACGCTTCCATCTCAAGTTCGATGCGAGTACCTCTCAATCGATCCCAGTCTGTCACCTTATCGGATAATATTTCTGGCTCATTGGTCTGGGTGTTTATGAGAAGTTCAAAATAATGGGCAGGTGCATCCTTATCTATTTTGGAGATTATTTTTGCAGGTTTGCCTGATGTGAGCTGCGAATATAACACGGCTGCTGAGATGCCGATTCCCTGCTGTCCGCGGCTTTGCTTTACTGAATGGAACCTTGACCCGTAGAGCAATTTTGCAAAGACCCTTGGAATTTGCTCTCTGACTATGCCGGGACCGTTATCTTCAGCTATGAGCGTTATATTTTTAGAACTGCTTTCAATTTTAATAAATATATCAGGCAATATGCCTGCTTCTTCACATGCATCTAAAGAATTATCTACTGCTTCTTTTACAGAGGTTAATAGACAGCGCGGACTTGAATCAAATCCCAGGATTTGCCTGTTTTTCTCGAAAAATTCGGCGATGCTAATGGCTTTTTGCTTTTTTGCAAGTTCTTCAGCAATTGCCATCAGACACGCTCTTAGAGTTCAGCCCCGACTATCGTCTGCGTGGATGTAACGTTCTCACTCTCCCTGATTGTATCCACAAGCTTGTTCAGCGCGCTTAACCCATCAACGTTGCTTATGACCACAAAATCGAATTCACCAAAAACATGGTATACATCTTTAATTCCTTTTATCTTTATAAGCTCATTATATGCTGCTTTTTCCTGTCCAGGCACTACGTTCACAAGTGTAACTCCTATTACCAAAGTCAAATCACCTTCGTTTCAATATTTTACATGATAATAGCTTTCAGGTATTAAAAAAGTTTGGTGTATCTGTTTATATGTACCTATTTATTCTGGTTCATTTTAGCGATTGCTTCGCTGTATATCACAAGTTATTTACTTTGTTAGTATCATAAATTCAGTCAAGGACTATAATTAGCCATGAACCCGAAAGCTATCCGTGGAGTCACAAACGTTTCAATTATTGCAGCCACGAAAAACAGGGGGACTATCCATTTCATATAAAACATGAAGCCTGTTTCGAACTCATGTTTTTCAGTTTTTATACCTTTTAATGATAGGTACATCACATATCCAAGCCTTAGCCCTATGCTTGCACTCAGCAGTATCATCGGAATTTCTATAACACCATGAGGCAGGGTCGCTGCGATGAAAAAGGCAGTACCCTGCTGCTTTGAAACGAGATCAGCAAGAATGCCTATGATCACTCCATTAGCTGCTACAAAAAGAAGCGGAATGATGCCAAACCCAATGCCCAGAACAAGAGCAATAAGGCTTTTAAGCGCATTGTTCAGAAAAATCACAAGCATTATGATTACTGGGTTGAGTGTTTTTATCCAGTCAAACAAGTTTTTAAGTGTTTTAAAGTAGTTTTCTGATAATGTTGGGTTTTCTGAAGATATAAGCAAACCGATGACTATAGAAAGGATAAAAATTCCCGTCATCGCAAGAATATAACTCCTTAAAGAATACAGATATTTCAGATCTTGGTGCACTTTATACCCCCATCAGGATTCGCAGGGTGTTTCGAGCTGCGGGCGAAAGCCCCAGCACTAATATAGCTAACTTCATCAGATTTATAAGTTTCCTTTCTTTAGCAACATCAAAACTGTTGTCAAGCATGTAGAGCACAGGTATGAACACAAGTAATTTCAGGGGATACATCACGAGCGAAGGATGGTCTATATAATTACCAGCCAGATCAATAAAAAATGTTGGAGCGACGTGCTTTTCATAATATCCCAGCCAGTCTATCCCGACAAAAGTTGACGATGCATCAAGTAAATGAGTAAAAAGGATAGATATATTGAGTTTGTTTGTCAGGAGCGTGAAATTGAGCGTTCTGGATATAAAATATACACAGCCTGTCGTAATAAAACCCAGGGCTAAAATTGCAGCCGCAGGAACAGGGTTCTTTACTTCCCCGGTCATTAGCAGTACTGCAATATTGATCAGAGCCCATGCAGCTCCAGCATAGCCGAAAAATACATGATAGTCCTTTATTTTTCCTTTTCTCTCAAGACTTATCGAAATTATAAGCACGATAATCGTTACTGCAAATATTAAAAAATATATTATTGGTGTTATAAATAAATATTGCAGCGGCGGAGTGAATATTTTTGAATCTTCAAGCACGCGCAGGGACGACCCTGCAAGAATATAAGGCGCAACAGAGATTATGAACCGCGAATCAATCTCAACCTTAAATTTATCCAGTAACTTCAGCACCCAGAAGATGCTGACACCAAGCAATATTGCATAAGTGATAGTATCCACAGGATTATATGATGTATCATTGATGATGCCGTTTATGTAATACTTATATATATATTGCCAGAGCGCATCTATTATATTCATATCAAGACCTTATGGAAGCATGTAACTACCTTAAACTTAATGGGAACAAAAGCAGGAATACTCATTTAAAATCAGGTGAATTATATGGAAGAATCAGATACAATTGTAACATTGATAGGAACAAAACTTGCAAAAGTTGGGAACGAGTTTATCTTTAAAGGCTCTGCAAAAGAATGTGAAGTATGCAAGCTCAGTAAAACATGTCTTGGTCTTAACATTGGAAGCAAGTACAGAATAATCAACTTGAGAAACGGCGGAAAACACGAATGTTTTGTACATGACTGCGGCGTTTGCGCAGTTGAAGTCGTAGAAGCTCCAATCACAATGGGAGTCGAGTCCAGAAAAGCTATCAAGGGTTCAAAAGTAATATATGTGCCGCTATCCTGCAATCTTTCAAATTGTGTAAATTATATACTGTGCCGTCCTTCTGGGGCTGTGCAGGGTGATAAATTCACTATCGTGGATGTGATAGGTGATATAGAACCCTGTGAGAAGGGCTACTCTTTGAAAGTAACCAAGGTGAAGAGATAACATAAGAGAAGCTGACTGGTATATGTCAGATTACGATGCAATAATCGCTGGCGCAAGTTTTGCAGGGCTTTTCACCGCAGATAATATAGACGGAAACATCCTCCTCATAGACAGGAAAGAGATAGGAAGCAAACAAACCTCTGCATGTGCCACCTTTACGTCTATATTAGAAGAGCTTGGATGTAAGAATTCGATTCTGCAGGAATTCGATACTCTTGTGCTTCATATCCCGGAGGAAAGAAATTTGGAACTTGTCGAGCCGATAAGTACGTTCGATTATGAAAAATTCTGTAAAATAATAGCGAGCAGGCTAAAAGCAGAAAAAATTGTGACAAAAGTGAAAGGATTAAGCGGGCAAACCGTGATAACTGAATGCGGAAATTTTGGATCCCAGTGCATCATCGACTGCACCGGCTGGAGGTCAGTGCTTGGCAGTTCGCTCAAGAATGATTATGTGGACAGGACAAAACTGGCATTCGGCATAGAATCCGAGGTAAAGTATACGGACGATGCGCTGCATTTTTTCGTTGACCCTGATATCATCCACTGCGGCGCAGCATGGATTTTCCCTATTGGAAATAGATCACGTATTGGTGTTGTAAGCTTTACTGGAAAGACTGACCTCCTGCCAGAACTGTCAGGATTTCTCAAAACAATATCATTTGAAGTTGAGGGTGTTCACGGCGGGTATATCCCTTTTGGTCTGCGTGAACCTGTCGTAGGAAATATATTCATGGTCGGGGATTCGGCAGGACATGCATCTCCTGCCACAGCAGAAGGCATACGCCCTGCGGTATATTTTGGCAGGGAATGTGCAAGAATAGTCCAGAGCATCATAGATGGGGATAAAAAACTCAAATCTGGGCTTGATGAATACAGGAAGCTCGTATACAAAAAGAAGGGCGGATACGGCATGATGATGAACATGCAGAACCGCCTGATGGAAGACTGTGTGCCTGATACAATAAAGAAAGCAGCACTGAACAGGATTTTTTCAAAGTTGTTCCAGAGAATGTACACCGCGATACTCTGACTCACCTGACTCTAAAGGTCGTCGAGCCTGAGCCTGATGTATACCCTGCTGCTGACGCATTTGCTTTTATGGTATATGTACCAGACCTGGCGCTGGTCGGTATCACATAGGTGAATCGCGCTGTTCCACTGGTATCTGTGATTCCTGACTTGGTCGAAACTGTGGTTCCCACGGGATCAAGGATAGTGACCCCGACTGTAGCTCCAGGCACTGCGATTCCAGAAGATGTTACAGTTGTATTGATTTTGACTGTGTAACCCCTGCTGTATCTGCTTCTGTCTGTTATAACTTTGATAGAAAGCAGAGGAAGCGCAGGTGATAGCGAAATATTAGCATTCGTAACTTCCGAACCGCTTATGGCTACGGTTGTGGAATTACTAACATAGCCTGCAAGGCTTGCGCTCACAGTATAAGTGCCGTTGCTCAAAGCGAATTTATAAAAGCCAGCAGCATCAGTGGTTGTGGACATGCCTTTATTGGTCTGAACTAAAGCACTGTTAAGAGGAAGACCGCTGGATTTATTGGTAATGTAGCCAGACAGGTTATAATAATTGGGTGCGTTGAGCACTGCTGCATTATAAGCTTTTAGAGCGTCAACCCTTCCGTATCCATAAACTGTATTTGGCACAGCTCCGGTTGGACAGGAAGGGTTAGTTCCCTGATTACAGGCTGTGTTGAAAAGTATGCTTCTTATTGGCTGATTGGTCGATGATGTTGGTGACAGGCTTGAGTTGGCTTTTATCATTAATGCGACTGTGCCTGACACCACAGGGGTCGCCATCGATGTTCCACTTAAAATTCCGTAGCCGCCAGGTAAAGTCGAAAATATGTTTACGCCCGGGGCAGCAATTCCGTGGTCTGCAATAGGACCTCCTCGACTTGAGAAATATGCAATAGTATCTGTGCTATCAACCGCTCCCACAGCTATTGTACTGGCGATGCATGCAGGAGCACCCACACCCTGTCCGGGTCCTGAATTTCCAGCAGCTGCCACAACTGTAACTCCGTGCGCTGTTGCGTTGTTAATAGCATCTCTCAGGGTGGAAAATCCATAGATATCAGCATCACAATTTGGCTGCGTTGTAACGACAGTACCAGTGCCAAGACTCATACTTATCACTTTTGCGCCATTGGCTGTAGCCCAATCGATTCCCGCAATTAACCCTGCAATAGAACCGCTTCCACTGGCATCCAGAACCTGATCTATATATAACGAAATATTGGGTGCAACTCCTTTTGCCATAGCGCTACTGGATGTGCCTAAATTTCCTGCTGCTCCAACTATTCCAGCAGTATGTGTACCGTGACCATTCTGGTCATTGCATGTATCAGTATTTGTTATTTCACTGTGGCATTTCAATATTCTTCCCGAGAATTCTGGATGGCTATTATCTATTCCTGTATCCAGAACTGCAACAGGGACGCCCTCTCCTGCATCACCTGTTATCCAGACCTGATCTGCTCCTATCTGTTTGTCAGCATTAATATCAAGAGCTTTTACTTCAACGTCCTGATCCACCCTCGCTACTAACGGATTTTTCTGCAGTTCTCCTATCTTGGATGGAGACACAAGAGCTGCCATCCCATTTATGATGGAATATCTGTGCTTTACTTCACCGTCTACAGACGCCATGGTTCCTATCTTGTCGCCTTCGCTGGCTTTTGAAACAAATGATATAATAACCTGAACCTTAGACTGCTGAGAGATTCCTGCATTTTGCGCTGCAGCAACGCCAGATAACTGCGATACCAGAATACTGAAAATCAGTATAATAACGAGACTGAAGAGCATTTTTTTCATATTATCACTCAATAAAATATACCCTTTTATGTTGGATATACTTTGCGTTCGTCGGGACTCTACAATTAACTTAATAAACTACGAAGGAATAATAATAGATAAGATATTATGGATTTTTCCTTTACAAAAGAAAATGAACTTTTCAGAAAATCAGCAAGGGAGTTCTGCGAGAAAAAGCTTGCTCCTTTGGCAGGTGAAATCGATATAAAAGGAGAGATCCCCCCTGAAGTCTTAGAAGAAATGGCAGGTTTTGGTCTTCTTGGCATCACGATTTCAAAGAAATATGGAGGGTCGGGCTCAGACTTCACCACAGCAGCGATAGCAGCAGAGGAAATAGCAAGGGCTGATATAAGTATGGCTACTGCTGTTTATTATTTAGTGGGAGCCGGGTGGGGCTTCTTGATGGAGAAATATGCGAATGAAAGGGCTAAAGAGGAGCTCCTGCCTGATGTGACAAAAGGGAAAACTTTTCTCGGTATAGCTTCAACCGAAGCTTCAGGGGGTTCGAATATAGCAGCCATATCCACTGTAATGGAGAAAAAAGATGATAAACTGGTTATAAACGGTGCAAAGACTTTCATAAGCGGGGTCAGAGAAGCAGCTAAATATGGAGGAGGCTACGTAACGATTGTAAAGACGAACCCCGAAACTGGGCATAGAGGATTATCGCTCTGCTATCTTCCTGTAAAAAACATAACAGGGATAACCACCAGCATATTTAAGCAGATGGGCAGGGAAGGTATATCCACAGGCACTATAAGCATAAAAAATGTAGAGATACCTTCGCATTATCTCATAGGTGAATGGAATAGTGGATTTTATTATGCGATGGAAGGTTTTAACTGTGCAAGAACGCTTGTGGCTGCTGCGTGTATCGGCGCTGCTGAAAAAGTTTTGGAAGCCGGGATTGAACATATAAAAGAAAGAAAGATTTTTGGCACTTCACTTGCTAAATTTGAAGGGATACAGTTCCAGCTGGCAGAGGGTTATATGCGGCTTGAATCAGCACGGTTGCTTGTCTATAAGGCAGCCTGGATGCTTGACCAGCTGTATGCCCACGGCAGGTTCAGCCATAAGGAAATAAATCAAGCTGTAGCCTGCGCCAAACTGATCGCACCGGCAGCAGCTTTTGACATTATCAAGGATGTGCTGACGTGGTATGGTGCTTATGGATATACAAAAGAAGCAGGACTTGAGCGGGGTTTAAGAG
>JAWOKW010000033.1:0-7095 GCA_033854095.1 Candidatus Methanoperedens sp.
GTTTCTATATTATTGCTCTCAGTGAATATCGCTTCGTCAGCTGGTTTAGAACCGCCTTTGAAAGTTGCATGGAAAAGTGGATTGGGTATGTCTTCTACAGATATATACCCTCAATCCATAAACCTCATAGTTTCAGATATTGCTTATGTCGATTACCAGGGGCTCAAAGCCATAGATGCGAATGATGGAAAGCTGCTGTGGAGCAAGGACTGGAGCGCAGGGGTTGCATACAGGGGTGGTGTATTATATGCAGCTAGGGCGTTTTCTCCAAGCCTTCATGCATTAAATGCCAGCACTGGAGAGGAGCTGTGGAGAAAGGAATATCCTGAACTCGAAGAAGTCGCAAAAGATAATGCCCCGGTGAGATATGATCTGATCATTTCAAATGATACTCTGTATATTGTAACTATAGGCACTATCAATAATGTTTTTTTGGTTCTGGCAGTTGATAGCGGTGGCGAGTTGAAGTGGTACCATAAATACAATGGAAATACTGAAATTGACAGGCATCCTGTTGCCGGTCCAAATGCAATAGTTATCCCTTATGATACTTTTTCTCCTGAATTCAAAAATAACCTGATTGCACTTGATTTAACAACCGGGGAGACTGTCTGGGAGATCAAAAATATTAGCTTTGAAAGAGATCTATATACATACAAAGACCTGCTCTATATTAACGATCTTAAAGAGAAAGATGCTGTTTACATACAGGCTGTATCACAGACAACAGGAGAGACTGTATGGAAGAGAAAGGCTGGAGATTCGTATGGGAATATCCTGACCGTAAAAGATGATAAACTGTTCATTAATTCTGAGAATATCAAAGTTCTGGATCCAGAGAATGGAGAGACATTAAATGAATATTCAAGCACTCTTGACCCTGCTTCATCTGGAACAGTTTCAGGAATGCCAGGTTTACTGAGCTATAACCCATTGGTCATATCTGACAATATAATTTATGTGGTTTCCACGGGCCCTTCATCTTATATTTATGCCATTGATCTTAACACAGGAGACCTTTTATGGAAAGGGGGGAGCGGGGGATTATCTCCATATATCTATAAAAACAGGCTTTATTTGATAGTATATGGAAATTTGTTTGCATATGAGCATGGGATCGAAGAACCAGCCGTATCAAACACAGACCTGGTGGATTATGAACAGATGATCTCCTCACCACCCGCTGGCAGGATGCTGCTTTTATTATATGGAGTAGTCGGTATTATAATTGGCTATATAATCTACAGAATTGGAGGGAAAAGATAATTCATTTATTCGTGGCATCATGATAAAAAAGAAATTAATTCTTGCAATAACAGTAGTACTGGCTGTTACAGGGGTTAGTTTACTTGCATTCTACAGATCTACCACTGCGCCTGCTGTGTCTCATGGCGAATTTGTCATAAATTACTCAGGTTTTATCGAAAATCTGAGTAATATCACATCACCCAATACCACGATTCGAACACCTGTGAGCGCTCCAGGCTCACGCTTTGTATGGGCTGCAGGAGATGGCTCCACGTTCAATTTGACTCCCCTGAATTTCGATGGATTCTATTATGACCTGGATAATAACGCAGGCAGCGAATCATTCAGTATAGAACTCGGAAATCCAGATAATAGATCCATAAATAGATCCATAAAAGAAAATGACCTGAAATACTCGACAATAATCTCGAATATCCCATTCAAGTACAGGCAATTTGGCAATTACAGCATGATCGGATTCATGGGAGAACGATACTTTGCAGGATATTCATCGGATTCCCCTATCACACGGTCACCGGTGAACCTGCTAAATCACGGACTGCTTCTTGGTATTCTGATTGATGAAAACGTGAATCGTACATTGATTGCAGGAAGAGGGATGGCACTGAGTGATGGTTATGCTATCTGGTTGGAAAGTGCGAATGTCAATGAGGGAACAGCAAAAATATCTATTATAAAAAATGGTGAGGAGGTAGATAGCAGGTCTGTAAAGGCTGGAGATACATATATTTTTAAGAAAGATATGCCGATAATTGCCATACATATCGATTCAGTTCTTCCTGAAAAGAACGTCCCTGTCGTGAGAATTAAGGGAATTTTCCAGTTATCTGATAGCTATACAAAAATACAGTCTGATTCTGAATCGTGGATTTATGGGGTAATGAAAATAACGAATATTTCTGATAAAGGCATATCAATGGCAAACATGAACCCAATAAACCTGCGATATCCTTACAGCACAGAGTATGAGTTAAACTCGATAGGTATTATGCGTAATTTTGGATTTAAAGTGGCTGACTCAGAAATTTTGAGATTCCTTGTAGAAAGAGAATACATGGATTATATAAACCATAAACCCCGTGGCGCTGTATATACTGAATCAAGTCCAGTAATGGCATGGGATGGGCTGAATTTTCCAATATTCATGTACGACCTTGACTCAGGTAATTATTCGCAGAGGCTCGAAATAACCAACATATCTGGCAGGACCATACCTGCACACGGTCTCAAATATACTGCTTTTGTAACTGATGTCCCATATACTGTTACAAAAAAAACAGGCATAAGACCCGCCAATGGTTCATATAAGGCAGT
Organism: Candidatus Methanoperedens sp.; assembly: GCA_033854095.1. Lineage (GTDB taxonomy): Archaea > Halobacteriota > Methanosarcinia > Methanosarcinales > Methanoperedenaceae > Methanoperedens. The sequence goes on from JAWOKW010000033.1 coordinate 2,584, forward strand.
TGGGCTCGGCGCAGAAAAATATGCAGCGGTCGAAGGAAAAAGTAGCAGGCTTGCAAAGATACTTCTGGATAATGGAACGGATGTTTATGATAAAAAAATTCTCCTGGAGGGAGAAACATGGAACATGGGGGATGGTTACAGCCTGACAATAAAATCCGTGGATGCTACCTCATCACCCATACGGGTTCAGCTTGAACTCAGGCAAAATGGTATTGAGCTTGATGAAAAATGGATATCGCAGGGGAATGTATACACATTTGCTGGCAGGCATCCGTCTGAAGAAAATGGTCTTCCCATATTTGTTACATATATTAATAGCATCTTTTTTGGCGAGGTCAACCCTTATTATATAGAATTGCGGTACACATGGCTGGTATCAGAAAACGTTACTGATATAAAAGAGGGGGATAGGCTTGGTGTTTTTTTAGTTACCGGCACGGAGCCTGATTATATTGTGTTGGAGAATGAAAGAGCAATTAATTTGAGCGCCGGAAGCTGCATCAACCTTATGGAGAATCTTGGTTTTGTTGTAGCGGATTCTGGTGAACTCAGGTTTTACCCGTCAGGGATGGAAAAATGCGATCAATCGTAACCGCCATTATGGTATCTCTATTATTATCGGTTTTACTTAGCGGATGTACCGGAGAAAAGACAGCCACTCCAGTAGAATCATTACAAAAAGAGGCAGCAAATGTCTCATCTCCAAACTTAACCCAGTACTCAAAAGAAGAAAATAAACCTGAGATCAGCGTAGCATCCTTTTCAAGCATATATCTGCGTGATAATTCAGGCAACAAAAGCTGGGCTTCACATAATATTTCAGAAAAATATTATGCTGTGTACAATCTTACAATAAAGAATAATGGTAAAGATTCCTTTTACTTTACAACGAAGGAACTGCGACTGCAGGAAAGTGACAGGATATTCAATACAACGATTCTTCCACCTTACGATTCAAATTTGGTAGAGGTACTATCAGACCTTGAAAAAGAAAATAAAATACAGGATACGACCCTGTTCCCGGGTCAAATGGTACATGGTTCCGTGGTTTTTCGGGTCGATTCCCTGTATAATAAATCTTTTTTACTGATATACAATACAACACCCATAACTTCAACGCATTTCAAGAAAAGCATAGATGCCCTATGGAAAGCAGAACATTTCAATTATTCAATAGCTTTAGGTATACCTCCGTACTGCAATTGTAACGAACGCTATGGAACGACAGGTTCCTATGAACCAAAATTTGATGACTATTGCGATGTCTTTGCAAACTGGGTGAACAGAAGTATTTTAGAAACGTTTCAAAAGTCTGACCTGGAGCGAATGCGAAGATCACCGCCCGATAATATACCATTGACAAAGATGGCATATGCATTAAGGGTCTTTCCTGAAAAAAATATAACGATGTTTCCTATAACGACAGGGGAATCTCCTTCCAATCTTCTTGTTATAGATGATACGGGAAAGGAGATGATCAATACGTCCAATATCGCTGGAGTGGCAGTTCTGAGCAATCAGACATATACATTATTTAAACCCAGGTGGAAATTAATCATGCCTCAAATGAATTTTTCCAATGTTTCTGTTGTACGGATTTCATTTGAGGGTACTTATGGAGAGAATGTGGGACTACGTTTGAGTTTTGTCAACCAGGATATCATATTAGACGAGGATTTGAATATAATCGCAGTAAGATATTCTCTCGATCAATATGTGAGCTAGAAGAAGTAATTAGAGGAGAGGATACAGTATCAAGGAACATGATTGGTATACATTGAGTATGGCAGGTGGAATAATAGCAATGGCACTTCTGCTGCTCACAATTAGAGCAGGTGCAGTTCCAGTTGAGGAATGGAATAGAACCTACCCTGATATTGTGACAATCAGCGACATTGCGCAAACAGGGGACGGAGGATATATCATTGCTGCTCTGAAGAATTCACCTGACAGCGGTTTGAGTGGTTACTATTTAATCAAAACAGACGCATCTGGCAGTGAGCAGTGGAACACGAGATTCGAAAGCGATATATCAATTTGCTGTATCGAGACGACAGCCGATGGTGGATATGTGCTTGCAGGCAGTAAAAGCTTTACAGATGATCATCACGTAGAGGACGTCGTTTTTGTAGTCAAGACGGATTCAAGAGGGAATACAGAATGGATGAGGACATTTGAGAACAGTTCACAGCCTTCTGTTATTCAGACAAACGGTAGGAGCTATGTTATCTCTATTTCAGGAGCATATAACCAGGTACCTGATAGCAGACTTATAATGCTTGATGCGTGGGGCAACAATCTCTGGAACATGACTTATCAGAGGATGACGAATGTTCATATTGAGCTGACAGCAGAAAGAGGATTTTTAATCACCAGTGAGATAAAAACACCTACAACTGGTGTTGATGCATTGATTATAAAAACCGATGCGAATGGAAATGAACTCTGGAACAGAACATTCGGCGGAACAGGCGATGATGGTTTTACCTCCATTCATAAGACCCGTGACGGTGGTTATATCCTGGCTGGTTATATAGGTGCTGATCATTCTGCTGATCTTTTATTTTTCTACATGGGCGATGCCTGGCTGGTCAAGATTGATGCTGATGGTAATAAGCAGTGGGATATGACATTTGGTGAACTCGAGATGAAAAACATTAACTCTGTCAGCCAGACAGACGATGGCGGATACATATTAGCTGGACGTTCCGGTAGAAGACCTGAGGGATCCTGGGTAGTCAAGCTTACAAATGATAGTGCCAGGCCTGATAACCCACCTTTCAGAAGAGAGGAAAACGAGTTCTCTCAGATATGGACAAAAACATATAACACAGGAGACGAGATATATGCGGTCAAGCAGACAGGAGACGGCAGCATTGTTCTCGCCGGTGCGAATTTCAAGAACTATAGTGCGTTCTTGATGAAAACAGATTCCTCCGGGAAGGAGCTGTGGAATAAGACCTTTAAAGGGGAAAGACCCTACGCTAATAAGTTCAGCGCTGTTGATGAGACAATAGATGGTGGCTATATCCTTGGCGGCACTGCTGTTCATAATGTTTATGGGGTATATGAGGCATGGCTCGTGAAAACAGATCCTTCTGGCAATGAGGTATGGAACATCACAATAGGAAATGAAGATGCAAATGAAGATATTTCGGCAGTACTGGCAATGGATGATGGTTATGTTGCGGCTGCGAATATTGTCTGGAATGGTTACCAGGAGAATCCCGAAGAAACCTGGTTCATAAGAACAGATTTAAAAGGAAATCAATTGTGGATAAACAAATTTAAAGGGGCGATCAGGGATATGCAGCGCGTAAAAGAAGGCGGGTACATACTTATTGCTTCCGAATTTGGCGGCTGGGGTTATGATGGGAATGAGACACCTCCCACAGGATGGATTATCAGGATGGATGTATCTGGGAACCAAATGTGGAATAAGGATTTTGGAGAATATCCCGGAAAGATTGTCACGCCAAATTCAGTTCTGCAAACAAAAGATGGCGGCTATATTGTTGCTGGGGACTATTCTGATAACATCGATCATATCCTAGATGCTTGGGTCATGAAGTTAGATCGATACGGAAATGAAACGTGGCAGAGGACTATAAAAAGTAAAACTGGCGGGATCGATCAAAAGTTTCATTCATTAGTGGAAACTATGGAAGGAGATTATATCATAGGGGGAAAAGTCAATATGTACAGGACTACAGGCATGGATGCTCTGCTTATAAAGATAGATACAAACGGAAATGAGCTATGGAACCTGACAGCAGGAGGGAATGGGAATCAGGTCGTCAACTCCATGCAGCAGACAAAAGATGGTGGGCTTATACTTGCAGGTTCGATGAGAAATATGGATACTGAAGGGCACTGGGGAGCACTGCTGATGAAAGTGAGAAAGTTGGAGGAAAATACGAATCATCTCAATGAATCATTGTCTTTAACAAAGAACATGGCACAAAAAACGGCACCTTGTTCTGGATTCTACATTGCTGTTTTATCCTTTATGGTTCTGTTCCTTTTCAAAAGAATCAACAGATTAAGGAGGCAGTAAATTGATAGGAATACCAGATGACGATAAATTCACAATTGGTGGAAATAATGCCAAGCTTATTTGGGTTCTGGTAATAGTTTTCACAGGGCTTATTGGAGCATTGCTTTATTATTTCCTTATTAAAAGGAGCGAAGCCTCTACAGTGAGGTGGTTGTAGTGATCAAAATGGTTGGAATGACAGCACTGGCAATTTTATTGTTTATAGGCAATGCAGCAGCAATTGTTGTGAAAGAATGTGGTGACAGAGATTATGTCAGCAGCAGTGCGGATTATATTGTTGAAGGAACCATAGATAAAGTAGAAAGCAAGCTGGTCGAAGATGAATCTGGTTTCAATGGTCAATTTGTTTATACTTATAATATCTTAAAAATTGAAAAATATATCAAAGGAAATCCGCTTAAGGAAAATAAAATTCAAATCGTAACCCTCGGTGGGACAGCAGGAGGAATCAGTAT
>JAWOKW010000034.1:0-3440 GCA_033854095.1 Candidatus Methanoperedens sp.
TATGGATGCCAAAGAACCTGAAAGAAAAGATAAAGGCGGATATACCGCCGGAACTTGTGGATAAGTTGCCTACGGAAGAAGATGTGAGCGACTTAAAATCCCTGAAAGATTATCTTGAGAAAAAACAACATCCTGTAGTTCAGCGCTGGACAAAAGAGGAGGCTGCTGCTGAAGCAGTACCTTCCGATGGCGCTGCAGGAGATGCATCCCAGGCTGGTGCACCGGCGTGGTCAATACCCGCGCCCTCCATGAACATGCCTGTAGGGATGCCGATGATGCCCTCGATGCAGCTCAGCAATGGCGAGGGCGTAAAAGTAGTTCTCAAGAACGCTAAGATTACTATTGACCGGATTGTATTGAAAGGTAAAGAAAAGTAATTTGATAATCCTTGCATTTTTTAATCATTCACTTTTTATTTTCTTAAGTAGCCATGCCATATTCTCCCCGAGATTCTTCATATTTCGTATTCCTTCTTCATCTCTATCTGCATCCCCAATTTCTCTTCAAATACCTACGTTCCAATAACTTGAACCCGGGACGATTATCTGGTTGATATGGAAAAAATGGTTGATAGAGTCAAAAGCATGAATTGCCCTCCTCTGCGTACTTCAATCACAGCAGCTCCGACTTTTCTTTTGAACATGAAACCATTGGCTATTGCCGTAAAGCCCGAACGTTCAATTAAGGCCTTCATTTCCGAGGTTATATCGGCAAAATATGTTGGCGAGCCAAGAATTATTCCATCTGCTTCCACCATCTTTTCAATACAGTCATTCACTATATCATTCTTGATAGCGCATTTTCTGTCTTTTGTTTCAAAACATTTATAGCAGGCCGAACATCCCTGCATTTTCTTGCCTGCAAGTTCCACCAGTTCCGTTTCTATTCCTTTTTTTTCCAATTCACTGAACACATGCTTTATAAGAATTGCAATGTTGCCTTGTTTCCGGGCGCTGCCATTAAATGCTATGACTTTCATGACTCGATGTCTCGATCTGCAGATATTACTTTCAGAGTTATAAATAATCTTTAATAATTCTGGTAAATAAGTTTACCATATTTACTTGCAATTTAAAAAAAATGATAACAAGTAATCAACTTAATCTCGCTACATTATGCCTAATGGGAAGGAATATTTGAGGTAAGCTCAAAATCTCCTCCATGAAAAACAGTTCGATACCATTAGGCGGAATAGTATTGATAAAGAAAGTCGAAAAACATTTCGGTGTTTTCAAAGAAATATTCTCTGGCATTGGTGGAAAATCAAAAGAATTTCTTCCATGCATCAATCTTCACATCTGCAACAAGTTGACGCATTCAGTTTCGACGCATCAGATTGCAGAGACATATCCAGAAGAGATTGCAGAATACATAGGCACGAAGGAGATGCCTGCAGAGAGAAGTCTCTACAGGGCACCTGAGCGGGTTGGAAAAAATTTTCCAATATTCTGGACAAATACCAACGGCTTATAAAAAGGCATGGTCTTGTAGATTCAGAACAGGTTATAGATTTTTCCTCAACCTATTTTGAAGGCAGCAAAGCAGAGCTTGCAGAGTTCGGGTATTCAAGGGATAAGAGACCTGATAAGCTGCAGATAAACTTCGGGATATCAACAGGGATTAACGAGATCCCGATAACGATAACAATACAGAGGGGAAACGTGCAGGATAAAAAGTACATTAGGGAAATGCTGAAAATAACCTCGAAAGTGCTGCCTGAAAATTCACTAATGATTTTCGATGGGGAGTGCAAACTCAAAGAAGAACAAAGACAAAATCAGATATCAGCATTTCCATTACCTCACTCTCAAACCTAAAAAGGTTGGCACTTACAGAAAATACATTCAGTATTTTATGGAGCAGCTGAAAAAGGGTGAAGTAACGAACTTTGAAATGAATGAGAGGCACTATTCCTGTGTGAAGATAAAGAAGGGGAATGAGATGCAGTACATCTTTTTCTCACCCGAGCTTTATGAAACTCAGATTAAAATCAAGGAGCGGAAATTCGAGAGGCAGAAAAAAAAGGGAATACTCTCCTTAAGAGAAGAAAAGTACAGAAAATTCCATCAGATACAGGCTGGGTGGAACTTATACCTCATCTCCAGAAGACACTTTCCGCTATTGATAATCCTTATATTACGGGTGTTGAGAGGTTTTTCATTCTTGAGAGTTCTGTTGATGACGAGCCTGGAAAGATTTTGAAGCTGTACAAGGAGAGGGATAAGGCAGAGAAGTTTATCAGGGCTTTGAAGGAAGGTATTGAGCTCAGACCTGTAAGGCACTGGAGTAAGTGGGCAATAATCGGTATCTTTTTTATCTCTTTCCTCACGAATTTCTTGATTAATCTCACATATTTCTTGAATGAAAAATCCATCTCTCCTATCGTAAAAAATGTAAAGTTACTCAAAAAATTCCTGATTAATTTGACACTTACTACCATTTACCCACCTGATAGGTTCAAATTTACTGTTTTGAGCAATGTTTCACCCCAGATTTTGGGCATCTTTGGGGATTTTGTGTGGAATTTTGAGGACAAAAATCTGAGTTTGCGCTGGTAAAAGCTCAAATGGCAAACTGAGTTATGGCAAGTAAAGTAGTGGAAAATAGGTCAGGTGGCGAAAATGAGTACATCAGTTATTGTAAGATTGTTTATAGCCTTCATATCTGTAGGAACATCTCACCTTTCTCAGGTTTACCTTCTGCATAAAATCCGCTTAAAATCTCCGAAACGCAAATTACCGAAGTGTAGCCAGTATGTTTTCCATTACGAATATCCAGAAGAAGTTTTTCTGCAAGGCATCAGTTTCCCTCCTCGTTTAAAATAGCTACTCCTTGACTAAAATTGTGGCTATCACATTTACACTCTTTAAGTATAGATATTATTGCTGTGATAGGGAAAACAGCGCTATTTTGGCTTGTTTACTTTGGCTTAGGTGGCCAGTTTTTCTCCATCCATCCGGGGATACGCCCCGAGTCCGGGGGTCCTATCATTATACGAAGCCCGGTAGCATCCTCGACATCACCCTGCAACCGCGCTGCAAGACCCGGCAGTATCAATGTGCTGTGCATAGTCTTTTCCTTGAAGTCAAAATTGGCTTTCTGGAAAGTATCTTTTATCTTTGCAGCGGTAAGCTGACCTCCGGCCACAGCGGCCTCGACACCTATACCGTCGGTATCCACTGCTGCAAGATAACAATTGATCTTGTTGGAGGAAAGATCGCTCTCTACCGTGTAATAGGTAAGGGCGAAATTTGTTGTGACTATCACAGGCGAATCCTTCGTGGGTGAACCTACCTCATTGACTCCCGGAGCTACTTTAACCGGGGTTCTCGGGTCTGTGTAAATAGTATCCCTCAGATGGACCTCGGGCAGCATGGCGTATGGTTCAAGGCTGTGTAGCATCATCACATCCGCGTACCTTACTATGAAAACTGAAGCAA
>JAWOKW010000035.1:0-2535 GCA_033854095.1 Candidatus Methanoperedens sp.
TGGAAATAAAGATGAGTTCAGGCTGGTATATGACAGTATCTCTTCAAAAAAGTGACAGGTTCGAGGAAGAGAAGGAATATGTGGAAATAGCCAAAGAACGGAACGGGCAGAAGCAGCGAAGGTTCAACATTAATCCCAAATATGTGAGAGCGCTTGGCGAGGCGCTTGTGAAATTCGCTGATGAGAATAAGTTGTAATCAGTGATTGATTCGGTTATCTGCCAACCAAAAACTTGGAATGATCGGGTAAGCAAGTTTTAAATAGTCTTATTTTCTTATGTTAATTTAGACAATCATAGAACCTGCCGGAAAAAGCCTGAATGCCTTCAGCCAGGCGGAGTGGAAATGTTAATATGAATATTACGGGTTAGAGCACCGGTTACAGGAAATATTATCTATAAACTGCATTGGCGCACAGAAGTGAATCCAATTTTAAAGTGGGGGTTAATTGAGAACAACAAAATCACTATGTCCTGAATGCCTTGATGTAATTGATGCATCGATAATCGAAGAAAAAGGAAAGGTAATGCTTGAGAAAACCTGCAACAAGCATGGGTTTTTCAAAGATGTTTACTGGTCAAGCGCCGCACAGTTTGAACGGATGAACCATTATATGCATGACGGTGAGGGAGTAACAAACCCGAACATATCAACTGAAGATTGTCCGGCATCTTGCGGACTGTGTGCATCCCATAAAACGACCACTCTTCTGGCAAATATTGATATCACGAACAGATGCAACCAGAACTGTCCTGTATGTTTTGCCAATGCATCAGTTTCAGGCTATCTCTACGAGCCGTCCCTTATCCAGATAAGGGCAATGATACAGACACTCCGGGAAGAGAGACCGGTACCGTGCCCGGTTATTCAATTCTCAGGAGGGGAGCCGACAATGAGAAATGATATTCTCAAGATAATTAAAATAGCGCGCAAATTTAAAATTGGTCAAATACAGATGGCGACCAACGGTATAAAATTTGCAGAGAGCTTGAAGTTCTGTAAAGATCTTAAAACGGCAGGTCTCCATACCGTTTATTTACAATTTGATGGGGTAACGGCGGAACCTTACAGAATTACAAGAGGGTACAACGCTCTCCCGTTAAAACTGAAAGCTATAGAGAACTGTAGGGCAGCGAAACTGAGAAGTGTTTTTCTTGTGCCAACGCTTGCAAAAGGTGTAAATGACGACCAGGTAGGGGATATAATCAGATTCGCTTCCGCTAACAGGGACACGGTGGAGGGTATCAATTTCCAGCCTATCTCTTTTGCAGGAAGGGTGAATAAAAATGAGAGAATGGAAAAGAGAATAACCATTCCGGATTTATTCAGGCTGGTCGAAGAGCAGACAGATGGAGCTATTACAGCAGAAGATTTCTATCCTGTCCCGTTCGTTGCACCGGTTTCTCACTTTATCACAGCACTGGGAGGTACCCCCCATGCCGAACTCACGGTTCATCCGCATTGCGGTTCTGGAACATACGTTTGTATAGAAGATGGGACAATGACGCCTTTAACCCGATTTGTAGATGTAGAAGGGCTGGTCGAGCATATCAATGAACTGGGGCAGGAGAAGTACAGGTGGATAGGCAAAACCCTCTCTAAAATAAAGAGGATGACGAGGCTTATTTCCGTCCTTCCGAAGTACATCGATATGGGAAAAGCACCAAGATCGGTGGATGTTAAAAAGCTCATATTCAATGTTCTCACGAAAGGAACAAGAGAGGCTATCAGGGAATTCAACAGGCGTATGCTCTTTGTGGGAGCCATGCACTTCATGGATCTATACAACATGGACCTTGAGAGAATAAAGCGATGTGGAATCCATTATGCAACGCCCGATGGCAGGATTATACCGTTCTGTACATACAATACGATATACAGGGCTGAAGTGGAGAGGAGGTTTGCAAAGCCGCTGGGGGAAGGCGGAGGATTTAAAAGATGAACTTCCTGCAAAGCTTACACTCATGCAGGATGTAAGATAGATTTTATTTTGCCGGCTATTCCTGATAGCAATCCTTTCTTTTTTCTATCTGGCATATCGTCAACATGTCTAAAAGAAGTAATCTTTGTTTCATGCGGTCCCTCCCACTCATCAGATTTAATTGGTGCAGATTCAATCTCTTTTATTGCTGTTTCTCTCTCTTCTTGCGTATATTTTTTCATTGTAATCATGTCTTACATCTTTCCCTATATAACTTTTTATAACCATCTGAAGGTTCATAGGCAGTAAGTAGATAGAAACTTTGAGTTGATTGCTGTATTAATATTACTATAAGTATCCTGCCTTGGGATTCTCCAAGTATGGCATATCTTGTTTCCCCGACAGCCTTGATTTTTCGGGAATAAGTCCGACCATTAAGGGCATTGAAGACTTCCGGTATGCTGACCCCATGCTTTTTTATGTGAGCTTCTGCTTCTTGTCCTGCTATGATTTCTATCCGTTTCCAATCGACCATTTGAGCCGGGATAGTCTCTACGAACTTTAAACCTTTCCAATTTATTTGGCTCCTGTATAAAAAGTCCTCTAATCCAATAT
>JAWOKW010000036.1:0-6935 GCA_033854095.1 Candidatus Methanoperedens sp.
TAAGGGGGTGCAGACCGGGAGAGCATCAGGACGTCTTTCGGTAGTATGCCCACATCTGTATTGGTCTGAGACGAATGTATATTCAGAGGACTCTATAGGCTTTCTTATTACTCTTCGGAGATACTGAACATCAAGTATAATAATTATATTCTGTCAATAATCACAACGCAGTGCGGTTAATATTTTAAGAATTAATTTTAAGGAGATCTATTCTCTCAATACCTTTTAAGTTATCAAAATGCCCATCATCAGTAACAATCTCTTTTATATCATGTCTCAACATCGTCAAATAATGAATGGCATCGCCCAGCTTCCAGCCTTTCTCAGCCATGGGAAGAGCCTTCGATAAAATTTCCACCTCAAAAGGCAGCAGTGTCACACCATGTAGAGTAACATCTTTCAGTATTTCTGCTATTTTCTTTTCTGAAAGTCTTTTGCCTTTTAAGAAGGCATATATCTCAATCATTGTGTGAACAGAGGTGGCTGCGGATTCTTTCCCGGATGCAACATCTTCGAGATACAATTTGGCTGATTCACCAAGCCTACTATCCTTTATAAGGTTGGCTATGAATATGTTTGTATCTACGTACCTCATTCCACTCCCATAGCAGTATACCCTTCTTCTATGCCTTCATCTATTGTGCCTTCATGCTTGATGATTCCATGAACCCGTCTTACAGAAGCCACACTCCCACGGTGGGGATAAAGCACAGCTTTACCTTTCTCAACCACGAACTCTACAGTTTCTCCGATTTTTATACCGAGTGCTTCGCGCACGTCTCTTGGAATTACAACCAGATATTTTTCGTGGACTTTTACTTCGGTCATGGTTATATGTATAACGTTATACAATCATATAAATTATCTGTACAGGGAGAACTGATAGTTATTCCAATCAAAATCCAGAAAGCACACCCTCCATAAAATTTACTCCTATTCCTGTTTATCTGCTATCACTCCCCTTAGATAAATACTTGCTCTTACTATATTTTTTGGCAAGTTCACCACATTATATAGTTATGAAAGCATGGGACTATAATTTTAAATATAAGAACAAATGATTTCAGGATATGAACTCGGCGGAATCCTTTTAAATCGTATCTTAACGGTTTAAATCTTTCTGGATTTTGTAAGATTTCATCGATTGTACATAGCCCACGGTTATCGTTCATCGTAAAAATTCATCCCACCACAGGTATCTTCTCCCCACACTGCTGGCACTTCCCATCCTTTATCCTGACCGCACCCACCCTGAAACCAGCGCGGTCAATCAGCAAGCTTTTGCACTCAGGGCAGTATGTGTTTTCATACCTGTGCCCTGGCACATTCCCAAGATATACAAACCTCATCCCTTCCTTCTTTGCGATCTCGTAAGCCATCTCAAGGGTGCTTACAGGCGTCGGGCTTGCATCTTCCATCTTATACATTGGATAAAATCGTGTGAAATGCATGGGCGTGTCAATTCCAAGGTTCTCATGCACCCATCTCACAAGCTGCGTGATTTCCTGCTGTGAGTCGTTCCTTGAAGGGATGAGCAGGGTCACTGTCTCAACATGCATGCCAAGTTCTTTTGCAAGTTTGGTTGATTCAAGCACAGGCGCAAGTCTTGCAGAACAGACTTTCCTGTAGAACTCCTCTGAAAAAGATTTTATATCCACGCGGTATGCATCAAGATACGGCGCAATGCGCCTAAGTGCCTCAGGCGTTATATAGCCGTTGGTAACGTACACTGTCCTGAGCCCTGCGCTCTTAGCCAGAACTGCACTGTCATATGTATATTCATGCCATATCGAAGGCTCGTTATAGGTCCAGGAAATGGAGCTGCATCCTGTTGACAGGGCGCGTTTGACTGCTTCTTCAGGTGTGAGCTCTTTTGTGTAGGCTTCCTCAAGCGTGACCTGTGAAATATTCCAGTTCTGGCAATGTTCGCATCTGAAATTACATCCGATGCTGCCGAGTGAATATGAGAGCGTGCCTGGAAGGAAGTGATACAGGGGTTTTTTCTCTATCGGGTCAACAGCTTCGCTCGATATGGTATTATATATCGTTGAATAGATTTTCCCATCGATGTTCTTTCGTGTGCCGCATATGCCATATTTGCCTCCACCGATGCTGCATCTGTGGGAGCATACATTGCATTTAACCCTGTTGCCTGGAAGCTTATCGAAAAGAACGCCTTCTTTATGCATACATCTCTGGTCTGCTCTCTATCTGTTTTGAGCGCTTCTTTCTCAATTCTTCTTTGAGCTTTTCATAATATTCCATGATATCAGGTGTTACTGATGGACCAGTATCTTCAATCGCAGCAAGGAAATGCGCCTGCCTGACCTTCTTGGCATTGATGTCCTCACGCATGGCTAACCTTCCAGCCTTCTTGCATACAGCAGCAATATCTGCGCCTGTGAATTCTTCAGTGATCTTTACAAGTTCCTCAGAGTTCACATCCTCTGCAAGTGCCATCTTCTTTGTATGCACCTTGAAGACTTCAAACCTTGTCTTTGAATCAGGTACAGGCACAAGTATCATCTCATCAAACCTGCCTGGTCTCAAAAGAGCAGGGTCTATTATATCTGGTCTGTTAGTGGCTGCTATGACAACCACGCCTCGCAGTTCCTCAAGTCCATCAAGTTCAGAGAGCAACTGGTTTACGATCCGCTCTGTCACATGAGGCTCACCAAAGGCAGTCCCTCTCATCGGGGCAAGAGCATCGAGTTCATCAAAGAATATGATAGCAGGCGCAACCTGGCGTGCTTTTTTAAAGATGTCCGCTATATGCTTTTCAGACTCGCCGTACCATTTTGATAATATATCGCTTCCTTTGACAATGATAAAATTGGCTTCGCTTTCGTTGGCTATGGCTTTTGCAAGCAGGGTCTTTCCTGTACCAGGAGGACCGTACAAAAGCACGCCTTTTGGGACTTCAACGCCTATTCGCCGAAAAGAATCAGCATAGCGCAGGGGCCACTCTACAGCCTCTTTTAGCAGGGATTTTACACCATCAAGCCCGCCGATATCGTCCCATGTCACGTTTGGAACTTCGAATAAGATTTCACGAAGCGCAGAAGGCTGGACTTCCTTCATGACATCTTCAAAGTCAGAACGCCTTACAATCAATTTATCCAGTGTTTCTTTGGGGATTTCTTTCTGCTCAAGGTCGATTTCGGGAAGAATACGGCGCAGTGAATTCATAGCAGCTTCCCTGCACATCGCTGCGATATCGGCTCCTACGAACCCATATGTGCGGTCTGCAAGGTCATCAAGGTTCACATCTTCAGCAAGCGGCATCCCGCGGGTGTGTATCTGGAAAATCTCGCGCCTCCCTTCACGGTCAGGTACTCGAAGTTCGATTTCACGGTCAAACCTGCCCGGGCGGCGAAGTGCCATATCTAACGCTTCAGGGCGGTTGGTTGCGCCTATCACAATCACATTCTTTCTTGATTTTAAACCGTCCATGAGAGAGAGAAGCTGTGCCACTACCCGCCGCTCAACTTCACCTGCGACCTCAGCTCTCTTAGGAGCGATGCTATCTATCTCATCGATAAAGATTATCGCAGGGGCGTTTTTCCCGGCTTCATCGAATGCATCACGAAGCTTGTGCTCGCTCTCACCATAATATTTTGACATGATCTCAGGTCCGTTGATAGTGATAAAATAAGCATCGCTCTCATTTGCTACAGCTTTTGCAAGCATGGTCTTCCCTGTACCTGGCGGACCGTGCAGGAGGACACCTTTTGGCGCATCGATACCAAGCCTGTTGAAAAGTTCAGGATGCTTCAGGGGCAGTTCTATGATTTCCCTGACCCTGGTGATTGCAGGTTTTATCCCGCCAAGGTCCTCGTACATGACCTCAGGTATTTCCTGCTCAAGCGCAACTGCTTCTGGAAGAAGTTCCATTTCTGTAATATCTGTTATTTTGATAATCCCGGCAGGCATGGTCGAAACTACTTGAAGCTTTATCTCTCCAAGTCCAAAGGATGGGAACATCCCTTCGAACATGTGCTCGAACATCACATCATTGCCATAGGACTCTCTTGGTCTGCGCACGCTTGTGGTCGAGATTATATCTCCTTTTGAAACTGTCCTGTTATGAAAAATAGCGCGCAGACTTTCGCTGGGCGCATATATATGGATATTCTGGATCACAGGAGCCAGCGTGACTTTTTTAGCCTCTTTCCATTCTGCTTTTTTGACTTCTATATACTCACCAAGGCTTGTTTTTGCATTGGTGCGCAGGAGACCGTCCATCCTTATGACATCAAGCCCTTCGTCCTGAGGATATGACCTTCCTACAACCGCTGATGTGGAGCGCTCCCCTTTTAATTCAACTACATCAAAAATATTGACTCCGATTATGTTCCTGAACTTCTCATCTACCCTGACAATGCCTTTTCCGACATCCCTCTGGTCTGCTTCTGCTACTTTTAATCGTACTGATTGTTCCATGATACCTTCTAGTATTCTTAATTTTGTGAATCACTAAGCCGAACAGTTTTTAATTCGTTTTTGAACATATATATCTAACCCAAATTCATGGTATAAAATGTCAGGGTTTATAAGAGACAGTATCATCTAAGAATATCCTGCACCCAGAGGTTTATGAACTTTATTGAAAAAATAAGTGCAATTTCTGAAGAAAATAACAGCCTTGTATGCGTAGGACTGGACACAGATATCGATAGAATACCAAAATTCCTGCTGAATGAGCGGGATTCGGTATTTGAATTCAATAAAAGGATAATCGATAGCACAGGCGACCTAATTTGTGCATATAAACTCAATATGGCTTTTTATGAAATGCTTGGAATAAAAGGTATAAAATCTCTTCAAAAAACCATTAAATTCATTCCAGACAACATACCTGTAATACTTGATGCTAAAAGAGGTGATATTGGTAACACGGCTGAAGCTTATGCTAAGGCTATTTTTGAAACTATTGGCTGTGATGCGACCACTGTGAACCCTTACATGGGTCATGATTCGGTCAAGCCTTTTATACAATATAAGGATAAAGGGGTTATGATTTTATGCAGGACATCAAATGAGGGAGCAAAAGACTTCCAGGATTTGATCTGTGGAAAGCCCCTCTATCAAATAATCGCTGAGAGCGTTAAAAAATGGAACGAATACGGCAATTGTGGAATAGTGGCTGGCGCAACATTCCCTGAGGAATTAAGAATCATTCGAAATATTGTTGGCAACGAAATGCCTGTGTTGATTCCAGGCATAGGTGCACAGGGCGGTGAGATTGTAAAAGTCGTTAGAGCTGGTGTTAATTCTGAAGGCAGGATGGCGATAATTAATTCATCAAGAGCTATAATCTATTCAAGCAGTGGTGAAAATTTTGCTGAAATTGCGAGAGAACAGACAAGCATATTAAGAGATACGATTAATAATATCAGGACGCTATGAAAATCAGCCAAGAATGCGTGGGCTGCGCCCAGTGCGCTGCTTATTGCCCATACGATGCAATAATAGTGTTTGGCAGCGCAGCAATAAATGAAAAATGTATGGAATGCGGCAAATGTGTGAAATACTGCCCGCTCTCTGCTATTTCGAGGATCGCATGAAAGCCGTGATCATAGGCGCTGGCATCGGAGGTCTTCTCGCAGGTGCAAAACTTGCAAAAGCAGGGCATGATGTGGAGGTTTTTGAGCGCCTTCCCTTTATCGGTGGAAGATTTGCCAATCTTGAGTACAGAGGGTTTAAGCTCAGCACAGGCGCACTTCACATGATGCCTCACGGCTCACGTGGTCCATTAGCTCAGATGCTGCGCGAGGTTGGCGCAGATGTGAATATCATTAATTCAGATCCGATGGCTGTAATCAGAATGGAAAGCGAGGATATTGAATTCCATGATTTCAGAAAAGAGCTTTCGCTCACGAAGCGTGTTAAACTTGGCACAATACTGGCGTTCTCTCTTAAATTCAAACCCAGAAGCGATATCCCGTTCAGGGACTGGATATTAAAATATTTTGATGACGAATTCCTTTTGAGGCTTGCTGATGCCTTTTGCGGCTGGTCGTTGAGCCTTAAGGCAAAGGATGTACCTGCAGTTGAGATGCTTGAAATAATCAATAATATGTATCTGTACAAAGGCTCAGGTGTCCCGGCAGGCGGATGCGGCGCAGTGACCTCTGCTCTTGCAGAAGTTATAAGATCAAGCGGCGGCAGGCTCGATACGCTCTCTCGTGTCGATAGAATAATCATAGATAAAGGTAGAGCAAAAGGGGTCAGCGTGGATGGGAAAACAATTGAAGCAGATGTCGTCATCAGCGACATCGGACATATTGAGACAAGCCGCATGTATGAATGCATGGATAAAGAGTACCTTAAGAAAATAAACATGCTGAAGCCTTCAAAAGGAATAAAGATATGTCTATCCTCAGATGAACCTTTGATAGGTCACAGCGGTGTTCTATTCACTCCTTTTACAGAAAGGGTTAACGGGCTTAACGAAGTGACAAGCATCGACCCTTCACTTGCGCCGCTTGGAAAACATCTTATAATGTGCCACCAGGCAGTGCTGTCAGAGGATTTGAAGCATGAGATAGCCCTCGGGCTCCTTGACCTGAAAAGGCTTTTCCCTGGCAAGAAGTACGAAGTGCTGCTGGTTCAATCATATTCCAATGGTTGGCCTGTGAACAGAGCATCATCAGGCAGTGATGTGGGGAACAGGACGCCTGTTACCAATCTTTATGTTGTCGGGGATGGAGCAAAGGGAAAAGGCGGGATCGAAGTCGAGGGCGTGGCGCTGGGAGTGAGGAATGTGATTGAAAAATTGTGATAAGCTGGATGATACCATTATCTGCAACTGATCTACATCAAGAACTTCTTTATTTCATGAACTGCAGCCGTCGATTCTTTTTTCTCCCACGTGCGCCGCACATGCTTATTGTCAAGAAGCGAAGATATTCTGTTAATCCTCTCCTCCACCG
>JAWOKW010000037.1:0-2714 GCA_033854095.1 Candidatus Methanoperedens sp.
AGCCTGTATAATATCGACAGCTTGAGAAGCATCAGCGAGGCAAATCTTGAGAAACGAAAGGAAGAAGCCAAAAAGGTTGAACTGATTATCGAAGAGGAACTTGCGCTGCTCAAGAAGCAGTACAAGCGCCAGCAGGCGGATAATATTATCTCTGCGCTTTATTCAATGGTTGAAAAAATAAGGGAAAGAGAACGCGAAGAGGCTGTAAATAAGCTGAAGGCGAGGCATACGATAGGCGACATAGAGCGGGAAGTTCTGGACGACATGACGCATTCTTTTGCGAACCAGATTCTTGCAGAGCCTACGAAGATTCTCAGGGATGCGGCGGAGCATGATGATGAGCGGTTCCTGGACACGGTGGCTGAATTGTTTAAGTTGAACGGGGAAAAGGGAAAGAAGTAAAGGGTGTAGGTTTTTAAATAAATGACATTGGTTATTCTAAAGAAAGTACTTGTGGATTTATTTTTGTTCCTTTTTTCCATAAATCGCTTCTCATTGAAATTGCAGTTCTCATAAAATTAGCCTCTGTGGGATTTTCCATGAAATCTTTCATTTTTATTATAACATCATCGGAAGCATAAAGTAATGAAATGTAATAAAACTCGATTAATTTTTTATTAGCATATTCTTTTACTTCTTTATCATTTTTTAGTTCATGAATATGTGGGTCATTGATATGAAAATGATCTCTATTTTCCGGTTTCAAAAAACATCTCATAAAAATGAGAGTGGAACGGTATTTATTTTCATTTAGAGTTTGAATCCTTAATTCAGTTTCTCTTTTTTGATTTAACAAATGTTGAATGTAACTGCCAACAGCACCACCCACTCCTAATAAGCCAAGAGTGGAAAATATTGTTTGAAAGTCCATATAATTAAGATAATTGATTACTTTATTTAAATTTTTCGACTAATCCTGCGGTAGCATTATCAAACCACCAAACTGCTCAAAATGTTCATCAAAAGCAAAAACTTCGATAATTCCAAGCCTTTCCATGACCGCAAAGCTTGTGCAATCAGTAAAACTAAATCCTTTATCTTTATGTTTGGCAAATATCTCCCACGCTCTCTTTTCATCTGAAGCTGTTACACGGATAAGAGTGGCTAACGATTCATCCCACAGTTTTCCACCAATCTCAACTGCAATTTCATGACTCAAACGAACTTTAACAAGAGTAATTATTTCATCTGCAACATAGTTTGTGGTCACAAGCGAATGCGTTAATGATTTTTTGAAATCCACGGCCGCAGAATGGTTTGAATCGTCTTCATCTATGAGTGCATACCATGCACTTGTATCAACAAAGATAGACAAAAATAATCCCCTCAATACAGATATTTGTCATGCTTGCGTGAAACATCAGTTTTACCACTTCTTCCAATACCGATTATTTTAGATAACTCCTTTTTCTGAGAATTTAACAGTACAGCTTCCTCTTCGGGCATAAGTATAATATGTACGTGCTTATGCTCAGGAAGATCAACTTTCTGAAGCGGTTTGAACTTGCCATCCTCATAAATCGCAGGTATTGCTTCGCTCATAATATACGAAGATTAACCTCTCTTCAGATAAAGATTTTCTTATTCCCGATCAATCACTATCAAGCTATTGCGCAGTCAGGCCGCCGTCCACGACCATGGGATGACCTGTGACAAATGAAGCAGCATCCGAGCACACCCACACCACAGCTTCAGCGATTTCTTCAGGCGTGCCCATCCGTCCTACAGGCTCCATTGCAGTGAAAGGCGACTCAGCCTCGGGGTTGCCACCTGTTAGCCTTTCCACCATCGGGGTGCGGATTACACCGGGACAGACGGCATTGACACGGATTCCGGCTTTTGCATATTCAAGCGCTGCTGCTTTTGTAAGCTGCATTATGCCGCCTTTGGATGCACAGTAAGCAGGCATTTCCTGGAAACCGACCAGGGCTGCCACGGATGCCATATTAACAATAGCTCCGCCGCCATGTTTTAGCATCTCGGGGATCTCGTACTTCATGCACAGCCATACGCCTTTCAGGTTAATGCCGATAACACGGTCCCAGTTCTCCTCTGTGCAATCTGCGGTCCGGGCCATCATTCCCTCGATACCGGCGTTGTTGACGGCGCAGTCCAGTCTGTCGAAGGTATCGACCGCCCTTTTTACCATAGCTTCGACGTCGTCAGTCTTTGATACGTCAGTCTTAACGAAGATAGATTCACCGCCAACCTCTTTTATCATCTGAACCGTTTCCTCCCCTCCTTTTACCACAACATCTGCCACGACTACCTTTGTCCCCTCCCTGGCAAATGCCAGCGCGCAAGCCCTGCCGATACCGGAACCTCCGCCTGTTACCAGCGCGATTTTGTTCTCTAACCCTGAAAGCATATTAATCCCTCCTCATCCGTGAAATACTCTTTTTGGTTATGTTGCTCAAAGTTTTCCATGTGATTACCCCCTATTTTTAATGATTTGTATCAAAAGGACTTATAATTTTCCAGTGCACTTTCTGCAAGTAACTTTTTAAACCCCACCCATTATTATAATCCCTCATGCACATCCCCGAACTTCTCGCACCCGTCGGCAGCAAGGAAGCCCTCATAGCAGCGATTGAGAATGGAGCCGACGCTGTGTATTTCGGGGGAAAAGTTTTCAGTGCACGGCAATATGCTTCCAACTTTAATCGTGATGAGCTTGAATGGGCTATCGATTATGCGCATGTGAGAAGGGTCAA
>JAWOKW010000038.1:0-3692 GCA_033854095.1 Candidatus Methanoperedens sp.
GTTAAAATATTTACTATAAGTTCATAAGCATTTGTCATATTATCACCTGCTCCCTATCACCTGTCCACATCGCCAAGAACCACATCGATCGTTCCAAAAGCTGCTATTAGATCAGGAATTTTAAGTCCCAACACCATCTTGGATATAGCTGTCAGATTGCAGAATGAAGGTGAGCGTATCTTGACGCGATACGGTTTTGTAGTACCGTCGCTTACGATATAAAAGCCAAGTTCGCCTTTTGGCGCTTCGATTCTGCTATATACTTCCCCAGCAGGGGGCGTGAAGATCCTTGGAAAATACGTCATGACCGCGGATGGTGCGCCGGTCATTGGAGCCATTCCATACTTCTGGGTGCATACGGTCTTTGCTTCAGGCATGGTATCCACGACCTGTCTTAAGATGTGGAGGCTTTCTCTCATCTCATCTACTCTTACCATGTATCTTGAGAAGCTGTCGCATTCATTGTGCACACATATCTTGAAATCAAGGTCAGGGTATATAGAGTACGGCTCCAACCTTCTTATATCATACATCACTCCTGAGCCGCGAAGCGCTGGTCCTGTCATTCCGTAGTTGATCGCATCCTCTGCACTTATTACCCCAATATTCTTCATCCTCATGAGGAATATTTCATTGCTGTTAATCAACTGTTCATAATCATCTATGCGCTTTTCCATATCTTTTATAAACTCATTGAGTTTTGGTATAAAGCCCTCTGGCAGGTCTTCTCTCACTCCGCCAGGTCTGATATAATTAAACGTCATCCTTGCGCCGCACAGCATCTCGAACAACTGAAGGGCTTTCTCCCTCTCCCTGAACCCCCACATTATCATGGTCGCTGCGCCCAAGTCCATTAACAGAGAACCCATGAATACAAGGTGGTTCACTATCCTGTTGAGTTCCATCACAAGAACGCGGATATATTCAGCTCGCAGCGGTACCTCTATGCCTGCAAGCTCTTCTATGGATTTAGTAAGAGCATAATTGTTCGGGAATGCAGAGATATAATCAAGTCTGTCAGTGTATGGAATGAACTGAAGATAGGTCTTCATTTCAGCAAGCTTTTCAGTTCCCCTGTGCAGATGGCCCAGGACAACAGTGCATTCCTTGATTATCTCGCCGTCCATCCGTAACTTAAACCTCAAAACCCCGTGCGTACTGGGATGCACAGGACCCATGTTTAGAAGAAGTTCCTCTGTTTCCATGCTATTTCCTCCTGAGCAGGTTTGATCCGTCTGTACTTACGACATCTTCTCCATCTTCCCCGATTGTAACGAACTGCTCTGTTCTCATATCATAATCCTTCCTGAGAGGATGACCGATCCAGCCTTCAGGCAGCAGTATCCTGACAAGGTTAGGGTGACCTGTGAACCTGATCCCCACGAGATCATACGTTTCACGCTCAAGCCAGTCCGCACCGTTCCAGATGGACGTAAGCGAACCAACCTCTGGATTTGCATGATCAAGAATTACCTTTAATACAAGGTTCTGTTTTTTCCCGTATGAAAAGAAATTATAAACGACTTCGAACCTGTCCCCATAATCAATACCCGTAATCACTGAAAGATGATCAAATCCCATTTCTTTTACCTTGCCTGCGGCTTTTAGAAATTCCTCTTTCTTGATTATAGCAAGAGGTTTTTTGAGCTGCATTCCTGTACTGACCACAGCGTCTGGAAGCGACTGTTTTAATTCTTCGGCTGCGTTCATAAAGCGACACCTCGCTTTATGCGGTATCCACGTATGGCTTCGCCATACGTGTCTGCGAAGTAAAGCGGCGCGACGGTTTTCATTTATCCAGCCCCCATGTTGCTCCATATCCTTCGTTCTTTATTTTTTCTCTCAACTGGATTATTCCATACAGCCACGCTTCAGGTCTGGGTGGACAGCCCGGGATGTATACATCCACGGGTATGATCAAATCCACACCCTTTAAGACTGCATACGATTCGTGATATGGCCCGCCTGTGCTTGCGCAGCTGCCTACTGCGATCACCCATTTTGGTTCAGGCATCATTTCGTACAGCTGCTTTACTCTTGGAGCCATTCTCTTGGTCACAGTACCTGCTACAAACATGAGGTCTGCCTGTCTTGGACTTGCCCTGAATACCTCCATGCCAAAGCGCGCAATATCATGATGCGCCATAGCAACTGCCATCATTTCGATGGCGCAGCAGGCAAGACCTGATGTAACGGGCCAGAGAGAACTTAAACGTCCCCAGTTTATGAGCTGGTCAATGGTCGTAAAAAGAATAAATCCTTGCCGCTCTCTTGCAGCCAAAACAGTGTTGATTAAATCGGTGTCTTCAAGTTTTTCAAGTGCTGTCTCTGGCTTTTTTTTGCCAGGTTTGATCTTTGTCGTATCGATTGTTACTGGATCCACTCTAAAGCCTCCTTTCTCCATGCATATGCAAGACCGATTATCAGTATCTCTATGAATATAACCATCTCAAAGAATCCCAGCCCTCCAAGGTGCTTTAATTGTACAGCCCATGGATATAAGAACAAAACCTCTACATCAAAGATTAAGAAAACGATCACTATCAGATAATATTGTATATTGAAATGTATCCTTGCATCCCCAACCGGGGCTTCTGCACATTCGTATGTGGACAGTTTTTCCTTGGTTTTTTTGCTCGGTCTTACCATCCTTGACATAAACAAAGATATAGCCACAAATACAAAGCCGATCACCGTAAGCATGGCAACCGGTATGTAATTATCAAAAAATGCATTTGATACCATTGGTTCACCTGTAATAAAGCTTTACAAAGGATTATTGATATAAAAAGCTTATGAAATTATCCTGAGATAGAATCACATCCCACAACCCTGCTTTTACCATCGATCTTCTGGATTCGCACTACGTGGGAGTATTTCTCATTGAACGTGTCATCGTGGGATACAACAAATATCTGTCTGAAGCCGCGAATTTCCAGGATTTCCTCTGAAAGCTTCTCACGCCTTATCTCGTCCATATTTTGCGTTGGTTCATCGAGGAACACAAAATCGCAGTTTGAGATATTTTTTAAAAGCGCAAGCCGCACAGCAAGGGCTGCGCCCATGCGCTCGCCTCCGCTCAATTGCTTGAAAGATTTTATCTCACCTGCTGACTCGACCTCGATATCATAATCATTCACCCACCGAAGCTGGGAAGAAAAATCATCCATTATTTCGCAATAGATATCGCTTGCTTCATGGCTTATCTCGCCTATGAATTCATTAACGATGTGCTCTGAAGAATTTTTTATTGTATCACGGATAAAATTTGAAAATGATAAAAATTGCTTTTCATTTTCAAGTTTTTTCTCGACCTCTTTTATTTTCAAAAGCTCTGATTCCATAGCCGCAAGCTGGCGTGCAAGTGTTTGCAAAACCCTGCTCTTTTGTTTCACAGCTTCTCCCTTTGCACTTGCAGCTTTTCCAAGCCCATCGAGTTTCAGGATTGCCTCGTTCAGGTCTGCTTCGTTAAATTCTTTTAAGATTTCCTCATGCTTCTGGATATATCCATTTAAAGTAGTATTGATCGATGCAACACTGTCTTCAATTTTTCTATAATCCTGCACATATTCATTCACTTTCAACGCCAGCGGAAGATGCTGCAAATATTCATTATGCTGCGGTTCAAGCTCTGCTATTGTATTCTGCACAGAGGCTATTGTTTCATCAAGCCCTTCAAAGGCTGAAAACTT
>JAWOKW010000039.1:0-5096 GCA_033854095.1 Candidatus Methanoperedens sp.
TCAACCCGGTTTCCTGATATGCCTAAATTCCTGCCGCCAAAGATTGCGTAAAG
Organism: Candidatus Methanoperedens sp.; assembly: GCA_033854095.1. Lineage (GTDB taxonomy): Archaea > Halobacteriota > Methanosarcinia > Methanosarcinales > Methanoperedenaceae > Methanoperedens. The sequence continues at coordinate 54 of JAWOKW010000039.1, forward strand.
GCTGCCTGCTATGACAGCAAGTAGAAAAAAAACAGCTATGAGATATATTATCATTCTCCTGGAGTTTGCCATTATGTACCTGATTATATAAGCAATGCAATTAAATTAATATATATAATTATTTGGCATAACTGTCAATACTGCATCTAAGGTAACGTGCATTGCTTGCGTTGATGAACTCATCGCAGACTTCTTTTGGATCTCCGTCCATAATGATACTGCCTTTATCTATCAGTACGGCCCTCTGTGCTACTTCTTTTATGAAATCCACATGGTGACTGACAAATATAATGGTCGTATTGAATACGTTATTGATATTTTTCAGGGAATTTGCGACATCTCGCAGCGTTATCGGATCAAGATCACCAAAGGGTTCATCAAGCAGTAATATAGAAGGTCTTGATGCAAGAGCTAATGCAAGTGCTGCCCTTACATTTTCACCGCCGCTCATCTGGTAAGGCTTGACATCAAGTATGCTCAGCGGCAGATCGACAGCTTCAAAGACTGGTTTTGCAAAGCCCAGCACTTCTGTAAGCGGATAGCTCGGGAAGAGCACACCCAGTATGGCAGGTGTATAACCCATCCTTGCAAGTATCTCCTTTGAATTATCCTCAGGCATATCGGTCATCCTGTATAATTCATCAAGATCCTTATTCGATATACCAAGTTCCTTAGCACGTCCTCTTGCTTCTTCAACAACTTTCTGTCCCTTTACACCCAGTTTGTACGCAAGCTGTTGTTTTATCGTGGAATGAGGAGATAGAGCAAACTCCTGATACATAATACTGGTAATCCTTCTAACCTCCATCCTCTTTGGAGAATATGTGGACATTTCGATCCATTCATTATCGATCAGGAATTCTATCTCGCCATCATCAGGATAGACCAGTCCATCCATGGCATGAAGAAGAGTTGTTTTTCCTGCCCCGCTCGGACCAATGAGTGCAACTATCTCACCCTGTTTGAAATCGAGATTAATATTGTCAAGATCCAGCACCTCTCCCTGCCTGAAGAGCCAGTATCTCTTAGAGACATTGGTTACCTTGACTACGGTTTTATCTGATTTGCGCTCTGGCATAGGCATAGCAGGTTTCATCATCTTGAGGAATTTCTTTAATACTTCTTCTGGCTCTCCTTCTTCTATTATTTTGCCGCCTTCAAGCCAGAGGACGCGGTGGGCAAGATATGAATGAACCTCAGGAAGATGAGAGACTACAAGTGTCTTGATTTTTAGTTTCTCATTCACATTCTTTATTGCGTCAAGAACCTCCTGTTTTGTTGCAGGACATGTCATGGTCGCAGGTTCATCCAGAAGAAGAAGAGATGGATTTGCAGCAAGCTGCCTTGCGATTAATAATCTTTGTTTCTCCCCTCCGCTCAGTACGGCTGAGAAATGTTCTGCTTTTTTATCAAGATTGACAAGCTTCAAGTATTCTATGCTTTGTTCATATAATTCATCATAATACGGTGCATCCTTTCCAGGCAGTATCTCGTATCCGGATTTCTCAGCAGAAAGCCGGCGAAGCACGTTCTCATAAGCAGCGCCGGGCCATAATCCGAAATTTCGCTGAAGATGAATTGCAGTCAATTTTCGAAGCCGCTTGAGATCATCAGGTGAAGCATCTGGCTTAATCGTGACCCCATCAAGCTCAAAACTGCCTGCGGTTATCGGCTCAATACCGCGCAATACCTTAAGTATCGTGGATTTACCGCCTCCGCTCCTGCCGATAATACCAAGTATTTCTCCTTCTTTTATGTCAAAACTTACTCCATTCAGAACTCTAATCTTATCAGAATCGATTACGTAATCTTTAACCAGATTATTTACCTTCAGCATCAAAGACCTCCAGAATATACAGCAATTGATGATTTCAAATAATGTGGATTTCGTAATGTTTGAACGTCTATATATTCTTATTGTTTGAATTGAGCCAATCCAGAAAAATTGGATGGACTCAGCTTAACCGATAGCTTTAAATATCAGGCTATTATTTCTCTAGTGATAGAATATATGCACTTTCTATGAATGGGATAGGGATAATATGTGGATGGACACTATAGAAACACTCTATTAGAAAAAGAGAATAGTTAAACATACAAGACAGCAGTAATGCATCTTCTTTGAGGAAAGTGGGGAGAGAATATGAAACATAAAGATGAAATAGATAAAATCGAGAATGAGCTAAATAAGAACGATTTATACCGAATGGATAGAAGGACATTTGTTAAAGTGGCTGGAATTACCACAGGAGCTTTGGCTCTAGGCGATCTAAAATTTGTTCAGCGAGCGTATGGACAATCAAGTTTACAAACCCAACTGCCAGGCAGCGCCATCCCACAGTTTGTAGATCCGCTACCACTCCTGAATATCTCCGGCGGTACCATGCAGACCGTAATCGCAGGCACTGACCAGGTCGAGCTTCACATGCGCGAGTTCAAAGCGAACATGCTTCCGACAGGGACATTCACGCCAGGCATCAAACCTGAGACGTGGGTGTGGGGATATATCGCGGGTACAACTGTCCCAAGCACTGTAGATACCTACATCGGGCCGGTGATCGTAGCCACGCGGGGCACCCCTACCGAGATCAAATTCGTGAACGATCTCGGGAATACCGCAGGCAGTCAAGTGCTCGCCTGGAAGAATTCTACAGATCAGACGTTACACTGGGCAGATCCGCTCAATGGTGAAGCCAATTCATGCGCTATGGCACCTGGCAGACCAAATTGCCCAAGTAGTTTCTGTGCAAGTCACTACAACGGTTCGATTCCCACTGTACCGCACCTGCACGGTGGTGAGGTGCCTCCAGTGCTCGATGGTGGGCCAGATATGTGGTTCACCAGCGATGGTGCCTATCATGGCCACGCGTACTATACTAGGAACCCATTGACAGATCCTCAAAACAGTGTCGTCTACCGCTATCCGAACAGCCAGGAAGCAGCACCGATCTGGTTCCATGATCACGCTCTGGGTATCACCCGCCTCAACGTCTACGCTGGCTTGGCGGGTGCCTACCTGATTGTTGATCCCACGAATCCGCCCCCGTCCAACCTGCAGGGGCCTGCGGATATAATTCCACTGGTAATCCAGGACCGCATGTTCGATATCAACGGACAGCTCTTCTTCCCGGCCGGACTACCCTTCTCTACCAATCCAGAACATCCCTTTTGGGTACCGGAGTTCATAGGCGATACAATCGTGGTCAATGGCAAGGTATGGCCCAAGCTCAATGTGCAGCAGAAGCGCTACCGCTTCCTGTTCCTGAACGGCTCCAACGCTCGCACCTATGAGCTGTTCCTGGAAGATCCTGCCACTAAGAACTTTGGTCCGCCCATGTGGATAATTGGCACCGACGGCGGTTACCTTGACACTCCGGTCAAACTCGATCCGGCATTGGGACAGAAGCTGTTGATGCAGCCCGGTGAGCGCTACGATGTGATTATTGACTTTGCTGATAATACAAATAATCCGACTCCATCAGGTACCCTGATAATGCGCAACACCGGCCGCACACCATATCCTAAAGGCGCACCTCCTGATGGCTCGACTATCGGCAGGATCATAAAATTTGTAGTAGGAGCGCCTGCCACTGACAACAGTTATAACCCCGCAACCCTAGCGCCGTTGCGCACACCAATGATTCGTCTTGTCAATCCAACTACTGGTACCCTGGCAACTGGCGTGACCCCCCAGAAGATCCGCCAGCTGACGCTCAATGAGATACTGATGCCGACAATCACTCTGTGCGGCGGTACATACCCAGGAGGATCCCTGGAATTACTGGTCAACAACACCAAGTGGTCCGGCAAGAGAGGCGATGGAACAACAAGGACTGATTTCACGCCTGTCACCATTGGTACGAATACCACCTATTACTCAGAGCTACCTATGGAGGGTGACACAGAAATTTGGGAGATCGTTAACCTGACCGCAGATGCACACCCTATCCACACGCACCTAACTCAGTTCCAGTTGATGAATCGACAGAGCTTCGACACCAATAAGTACCCCGCTGCTTATGCTGCGGCGTTTCCGGGCGGCATGTATATTCCCGAATACGGTCCCCCGCTCGATTACAATACAGGTAACACTCGCGCGCTGGGTGGCAATCCGGACATCACACCCTACCTTAAGAGTCCTGTGATGCCGCCAGCGCCGAACGAAGCGGGCTGGAAGGATACTGTGATAATGCACCCGGGAGAAGTGACGCGTATCGCCGTGCGCTATGCACCTACGGACAAGCCGATTAATTCCTCGACCCTGAACTACCCATTCGATCCTAATGCGGCAGGACATGGCTACGTATGGCATTGCCATATCATCGACCATGAGGACAATGAGATGATGCGGCCGTATAGGGTGACAGCGAAGGCCGGTGCAACGAGAACATACATTTTGGGAACAGACTACTAAGGCTGCTGAGATAGAAAAGCAATGCTGAGAGGGCTATACGCAATAGCCCTCTCTCATCATTTTAAGTTACAGATTGAATTAGCGGAAGAAATCCAATTAGGTTTTTGATTTAAGAATCTATCTGTTTTTTAGCTATGACCTGATCTCATCGTACCGATAGGTATAAATACTTTTAAAATTTCTTTTTATGAATGAAATTTCAATGGTGTTTAAAGGAGTCTCCTTCACAGACTCCCTTAAAAACTATTTAGGTAAAGATAATGTCTCGCTATGTCAGTTTTTATGTTTCCTGAACATAACAGACATTGTACAGTACGTTAAAAACAACTTTTACAGCGATAAAGATTGGCATTTCCGATATGATATTTCTGGTATGATTAAACTTGTTGTAGTAAAGTTCTTCAGACAGCAGCCATATAAAAAACTCGTTATAACTGAAGAAGAGGCATGGCTTCTTGGTTTCAAAGAAAGAGAAGATGGTACCATTCCTATTCCATCTGGTGGAACGCTTCATCATTTTGTAAAATACCGTCTTGGAGTCGAAGGTATTAACAAGATTATGCTGATGGTTGGTGAAAAGATCGCTAAACTTATTGATTCAAAGTCGAAGGATGGAAAATTAGATTCAA
>JAWOKW010000040.1:0-6085 GCA_033854095.1 Candidatus Methanoperedens sp.
CCGTCCTACGGCTGTCGTTCATATAAAATATATGCTTTTATCGCATCACTGGATATTTGATAGCGATTTAGAAAAGTTTTATATAATGTAAGGATATTAGTCTCTTAGATTTGAAGCTGTTCTTGCAGGGCAGTTAAAAGTTTGACTTTCCTGCTGGATGGCAGATGATAATCTAAAGTTAAGGATGTGTAAGTTTGATGAATCAAGAGAAAAGTGCTCCGGTCACAGTCGGAGAAACCTATGATGTAACTATAGACGCTATAGCAAAACAGGGCGATGGTATCGCAAAAGTAGAGGGCTTTGTCATCTTTGTCCCGCAGACAAAAGTAGGCGACAAGGTCAAGATCAAAGTTAATAAAGTAATGCGCAAATTCGCATTTGGGGAAAAAGTAGCATAAATAAAGCTCCAATTCTATATTATTAAAAATTTTTACTTTTCGACAGCGATAAAAGCTGTCTTAACTTTATTATTTTATCTGAACTTTAAAAAAGAGAAACGAAGCCAACTCCCATGCTGGCTCTTCATTAATTGTTTTTTAGGATTACTTTTTATCCAGTTGGATAGAATCTCAGTTGTACTGTCCTTAATCCATTGTTGTCGTAGTCCCAGAGGTATCCATAAAGTGATGGGTCAAATATATCTACAGTAACGTACTTGCCCAGGGTAGCGTTATAGTAGGTAATTGTTGTCAATTCCTTAGTTACATCTGTGAATTTTTGCTGTCCCTTTGTTCTCATCAAAATGACGTTATTGGTTGAGCATACCTCTTCAAGTGTCAGAGGATCTATGGCACATGTTGTTATATTTCCATTGCCACCTGGTTTGCCGACAGCTCTTATCCATACTGTGTAGTTGCCTGGACCAATGTAGTTACCCAAAGAATCATATAGATTATTTGGGGCTGGCATTTGGAATAATCCTCCATCTTTGTCCGTTGCATCTGCATCGATGACAGCAAAATCAGTACCGTTCTGGAGATAGATATTACTCCGTCCATACAGATTAACGAATATTCTGTGCCCGTTGTTGGTATCATTTGGCAATATATCTGTTTTATCTTTCCCGATAAGGTTCAGGTTGTAGTGAGCCCCACTTGGAGCCCCATTTCCGGTAGCCAAAGCGTTTGGCATAATTACAGCGGCTGCTATTATAGCTACAAAAGCTACTGCCATAACTAACTTATATTTCATAGTTTGTTTCCTCCTTTGAACGTCAAGATTTTTTGCTACCCGTCTGTTTTTTCAAAAAATCCGACACAGATTATTATATGCCATCGAATATAATCATATCGATAGTTTTTTGAGTTTTTAAAGTTTCTCACATATCATCATCTCGTTCCCAAATCCGAACACATGCAGAATCCTGTTTCCTTTAAGTCCATCCTCAAGCTTTGTTCTCAGTTCCCAGTATTTCTCTGGTTCAATATCAAAACGCAAAACGACCTTTCCTGCTTTTTCTAACATCAATAATTCCTTTATCCTTAAAATGTCAGATTCTACTTTGCCCAGAACTCTGTACCTATCCTTAAAAAATGGTAAGCCGATAAGTTTTGAAGAAGTCAAAAGTGTGCGTTTTTTATCTCCTCTGTAAAAGAAAATATCCTCACCTGTTGTCGTTCGAGTCAGTTCATTCAAAAGTTCAGCTTTCACTATCGAAGGCTCTGGCTCATAAACGTACTCCTGCAACTGGTGCGTCTCAATCGCTGGCGCATCTGAAGAACAAAGCTGTGCCTCAGCTGGAAGACAAACTGCGCTGCGTTCACATCTTTTAAGAGCTCCAAAATACAGGGTCAATCTGTTCAGTTGCCCGTTCAATGACAGATACTCGCGCTCGCAATCCAGAGTTATGCGGGAAGGAGGCATCTGGGGAGGGGCATGAAATGCAAGCTCATGTGTTATATCTGAGTAGAGCTTCAATATCTCAGTGACCGGGGGCTCAAGGTTTTCAAGGGTTCGCTCTTTCTCGGATAATGGGCGTGCAGGGTCTGAAAAGATGATATTAGCATCAGATACTTTCTGTTTGATACCCTCTGACAGCACATCGCCCAGGATGAATTCGACATTTTTGACATTGTAGAGTTCACAATTTTTCTTTGCGTATTCAAGTTTATCTGGATTTCGCTCAACAGCATAGACTTTTTTACATTCTTTTGCAAAGAAAACGACCTGACCACCAATCCCGCACCCAAGGTCTGCGATTATATCGGTCTTTAACCGCTTAGCTATGTATCGTGCCACGATCTCAGGAGTAGCAAGCTGCATGCCTTCTGTGTTTGAAAAAACAGGTTTTGTGAATTTGATCGTGCGTTTATCACGGGTCATTTTGAGCTCTCTTTCCTTATATGGCTATAACTATGGAAAAGCTTATTAGTCAGACTTCCAAAGCAAGCATGTTACTTTTTATAACAATGAGCAAACTGAAAATCGATCCAAATATCAAATATATAGAAGGCACGCAGCGAGTCCTCGACCCTGAGACCACACTTGCCAGCACGACAAAACTCCTTCCAAAAATAGGCGTGACGCGTATAGCCAACATCACAGACCTTGACCGTGTCGGCATTCCTGTGTTCTCAGCCATAAGACCAAGCGCAGCGGCTGGTGCGATCTCCATATATTCAGGAAAAGGAGCCACAGAAACCAATGCAAGGATCTCAGCGATAATGGAAAGCTTTGAGCGATGCCTCGCAGAGCAACCAGAGGTCAGCATCAACCTCCCAGGTATTGCGCTGAACGCTGAAAGGATTACAGATACCTACGAATCGCTCAGCGAAAGCTTTCCAGCATTATACCCTGGCGCACTTCTCCTTCCTCAACCTCTCTCGGAGCTCACAAACCTTGAGTGGGTCATGGGATATGACCTGATAAATGACTTAGAAGTATTTGTTCCTGCAAATGCTGTTTTTCATCCATACCATCCGCAGACCGAAAGTACGCTTTTCAGGAGCAACACCAACGGACTTGCTTCTGGAAATACGATTGAAGAGGCGATACTGCACGGTCTGCTCGAAGTGATAGAGAGGGATGCGCTCAGCATTGCTGAGTTCACCCGCAATCCAGGCAAAGAAATTATACTTTCAGATGGTTCGAATTATGACCTGAAGAAGCGGATCGAAGACGCCGGGATCGAAGTCAAGCTCTGGCTGCTTGATTCTGATATCGATATTCCCACAGTCGTTGCTGCGCTTGATGATAAAGTGCTGAGGGACCCGGCTCTTCTTGTCATGGGGGCAGGGGCTCATCTCTCGCCAGAGATCGCAGTTACAAGGGCACTTACAGAGGCTGCACAGAGCCGTGTCGTCCAGATACACGGCGCGCGTGAGGATACAGACAGGGAGCGCGTGGTGCGAACCTTTGGTTATGAGCACATGAGAAAAATGAACAGCTACTGGTATGAAGACCTTGAGTCTGTGCACATCGATGAACTGGATAACAGCTCAAGCAACACACCTGCTGCCAACATAAAAACCGTTATCGACAGCCTTGAATGCACCGCTGATGGGGCTATCATCGTTGATCTCTCAAGAGGTGTGAATATCCCTGTTATCAGGGCGATAATCCCGATGTTCGAACTCTATACGCTTGACCGTGAACGGACAGGAAAGCGCATCAGGAAGAAGAAAAAAAGAGTGACACGATGAAAATCGTGGTATACATAGGTACGAGCATAAGTCACGGCGATGCAAGAAAGATACTCGATGCTGAGTACCGCCCCCCAGTCAGACGCAATGATATCAGTAGACTTATCAGCTCATCGCCAGATATAATTGGGATAATAGATGGAGTTTTTTTTGACAGCGCGTCAGTGGCGCATCGTGAAATAATAGAAGCATTGAAAAGAGGTATAACTGTGATAGGCGGAGCAAGTATGGGGGCGCTTCGTGCGTCTGAGCTTGATTCTTACGGCATGCTCGGTGCTGGCAGGATATACGAAATGTACAGACTTGGCATTATAGAGTCTGATGATGAGGTTGCGGTGACCTTTGATGCAGAGACGATGCAGCCTCTGTCAATCCCGCTTGTTAATATCAGAGCGACTGCTAAGGCTATGCAGGATGCAGGGGTGATGACAGAGGAGCAGGTTAGATCAATCATAGACACTACCAGGAAGATGTTCTATCCTGACAGGAATTACCAGAACATTATCAGCGAATGTATTAAAAAGGGGATAATCGCAGAGAAAGAAAAGCTGCTTGATCTATTCAGGAAATATGAAATCGATGTCAAACGGGAAGATGCCGTTCTTGTACTTGAAAAGATAAAAGAATTTTCTGCTGTTGGCAAACATACTACTGCTAAATAATGCCAATAGTTACTCCAATTGCGATCCAAATCCCAAGATTTTCTTCTTCAAGAATAAGTTTATGATTTTTCTGAAGATGTTTGATAATATTATCAATAGTCCTAAAATAAATCTTGCATTCTTCTTTGGATGACTGAATTAAATTACCCAAATGTTCAGCAATTTTTTTATATCTGTCTGAAAATTTTGACATTCCGAACAATCAATAGAGAAACTTTCAATTCTTCTTGCAACTCGAAGAAGTAAATCCAATTTATATTTTTTATCATCTTTCTTGGTAAATCTGACTTTGTGTTTATCGATTTCTCTGACTACTTCATTATACCAACTATTGTCAATCTCCATAGTATTTCTCCTAATTCTTTTCTCGCATAGAGTTATCATTCACATTGTATAAAAGTTCCTCAGTCTATGTAAGCGCTTCAATCTTTTTTGTCTACACCTGTCAGGCGCATTGTCGCAATGAGGGCTTGTACTGCACATCGGGCGGCGGATATGGTGGAGGGCGCCCCTAGGTTAGTCGGGATACGAGAATCGACCATGAGTATTATATACTATGAACGTTATAACAATGTTATAACATGATAAGAAATATCAGAAAAATAGGAAACAGTCAGGGAATCATAATCCCAAGAGATGTTCTGCAGGAAATGGGTTATCCCAATGCAGTGGAAATAACTTCAACTAAAGATGGTATATTCATTAGACCAATAGCTGGCAAAGCCATCAGACGCAAACCAAGGAATAAGGATGAAACGGATGGATTTTACGATTTAATGAAATCAAAAATAGAACGCAATATCGAGACTGGAAAAATTCGATGGATTGGAAATAGAGAAATGGAGAGAAGACCATAATTGCAGAATTAGAAAAAATATCATCTATAGAGAATTTAATTGATAGGAAAATATATTTCATGGGATTGCTGACGCTAGAAGCCGAAAAAAGAAAGGTGCAGCCTATTGTCGTAGGCGGTTCGGCTGTGGATTTCTATACCGAAGGCATTTACCCGAGTCAGGATATAGACCTCGTAAGCAACAGGAAAATAATCGGTGAAATATTGGAAAACGTATTCAATTTCAAACCAGGTGGAAGACATTGGATCAATGAACAAATGGGACTTTCTGTAGAAATCCCAAGCAGCAGTTTAGCTGGAGACAAAGATAAAGTAACAACAATAAGAATTGGGGGCTTAAAGGTTTATGTAATTGGATTTGAAGATTTAATAATTGATCGTCTTAATGCATGCGTTCATTGGAAGTCTCAAACAGATTGCGACCAAGCGCAGTATATAATCAGATATTATCGAAATCGGTTAGACGTTGGGTATCTGGAAAAGAAAGCCAAAAGTGAGGGTATTCTGAAAATATTAAGAAAATTTTGTAAAGTATAGTGCTCTTTGCACGTCTCAAATTGTGTGGTTTCCCACGGCGCGCCGGGCTTGCGGGGGATGCGGGCTTGTACTGCACATCGGGCGGCGGGCGTGGTGGAGGGGCGCCACTGTTTTGGAGGATATACAGTCACCGACCCCGCAATGAAATTTGCGAGGCATCGGCGTGCATGCTCGATGTTTTATATTCTTGGCGTATTGCAGGATTCATTTTTTTGCAGCGCTGGGACTTTATTGAATTCGCAAGAGCATCGCTAAGCCATTTTAGTTACGTTTTGGAATAACGGGTTCTATAAAGAACAAAAAGAACACAAAAAACACATAATACAGCGGTTCTTTTAAGCTGTATCCTAAGAATCCTAAGAATCCTAAAAATCCCCAAAACCAATGTA